>NZ_JAALDU010000045.1 GCF_014145015.1 Dietzia sp. E1
TGAGAACAGGACTACTGAGCAGAAACGACGCTAGCGCATAGGAGTGTTGACGACCAGAGCTCAGAAGCTGACAGCACTATGCCTGGTGAGATCTATGCTGACGTGCCGCTCACTTCGGAAAATGACAGAAACCTGCTCAAAAGTGGTCGCGGTCCTTGACGGTGTCTAGTGTCTTGAAAACCTTTAGGTTCTTAAGGCGCCTTCTCGACAGTTCAGCGACCACTGTATAGTTCAACATATGCTGACTGTTGCTTCTCGTGTGGATGTGATGAATCGGTTGGGGCGGGCGATGGCCGATCCGACGCGGTCCCGGATACTGCTGACGTTGCTGGAGCGGCCGGCCTATCCGGCGGAGCTGGCCCGGGACTTAGAACTGACGCGTTCGAACGTGTCGAACCATCTGGCGTGCCTTCGCGACTGCGGGATCGCGGTCGCCGTGCCCGAAGGCCGCCAGACCCGCTATGAGATCGCAGATCCGCACCTGGCGCAGTCACTAGCCTCCCTGGTCGAGGTCACCCTCGCCGTCAACGAGAACGCCTCCTGCCTGGACCCAGCCTGCTCAGCGCCGGGTTGTTGCGACACGGGGTCGGGCGCGTGATCCTGACCTCGGCCTTGCAGGCGATCGGCCTGTTCATCGCCACCAACATCGACGACATCATCGTCCTCTCACTGTTCTTCGCCCGCGGCGCAGGCCAACGTGGAACCACCGCCCGCATCCTGGCCGGCCAGTATCTCGGGTTCGTCGGCATCCTCGGCGCCGCTGTACTCGTCTCCCTGGGCGCGGGCGCATTCCTGCCCCCAGAGGCCATCCCCTACTTCGGACTGATCCCATTGAGCTTGGGACTGTGGGCCGCGTGGCAGTCCTGGCGAGGGACCGATGACGATGACGACGACGCAAAAATCGAGGGCAAGAACGTCGCCGTGTGGACCGTCGCCGGCGTCACCTTCGCCAACGGCGGAGATAACATCGGCGTCTACGTCCCCGTCTTCCTCAACGTGGGCACGGGAGCCGTGATCGCCTATTGCATCGTGTTCCTAGTGCTGGTAGCAGGACTGGTGGGCCTGGCCAAGTTCGTCGCCACGCGCCGGCCGATCGCCGAAGTCCTGGAACGCTGGGAACACATCCTGTTCCCGATTGTCCTGATCGGCTTAGGCGCCTTCATTCTGATCAGCGGCGGAGCCTTCGGGCTCCAATAAGGCTCTTCTGTGCCGCAAATGAGCGGTCTCGGAAGACCGCCACTGAGAGGTCAGCTCCACAGCACGAATGGCGGTCCCCCGACCGTCCCGCACGGGTGTACTCGACAAACCACATTGCTGCTAAGGAGTACTGGGGAGATCTACGAGCGTCGCCAGCGGTCAGTGGCGCGGATCAACCGGCTCTCCGAAAAAACAGAGACTGACAAGCCCCTCTGGCAACCGACGCGTCTCCAGTCGGCAAAACCTGTCGGGCCAGGCGTCAGCCGAGCAGCCCCTCGGCCGCGATCCGCCAGTCCTCGACCGGCGGCGTCAGCACGTTCTCGCCGAGCACCTGCACCAGCACGGTCGAGGCCCCGGCGTCCAGGTGCTCCTGCACACGCGCCCGCGTCGCCTCGACCCCGCGGGTGACCATCGCGTGCTTGAGCCGGTCGCTGCCCCCGCGCACGTAGTCCGACTCGTCGAACCCCTGCCTGGTCCACGAGTTCCGATAGTTCGGCAGGCCCGTATAGACGTTGAGGTGATCGTGGGCCCGCGACCGCCACACCTCGTCGTCGTCGTCGACCCCCTCGGCCACCACCGCGGCGTGCTCCACGACCAGGGCCGGCCCGTCGTCGGCGGTCCCGCCGAGGATCTCGCGCGCCCGCGCGGTGTGCTCGGGCAGCGTCAGGTACGGGTGGGCGCCGGCGGTGCGGTCGCGCGACAACTCGAGCATCTTGGGGCCGAGCGCGGCGAGCACGACCGGCGGCATCGTGTCCTCGCCCGCCGCCATGGGTTGAGTCCGTTCGAGCGCGTCGAGGTACTCACGCATCGCCGACAGCGGCCGGCCGTAGTGGTGACCACGGTGGCGCTCGACCAGCGGCGCGTGCGAGACGCCGAGACCCAGGACGAACCGGCCCGGGTGCATGGCCTCGATCGTCCGGGCGGCCGCCCCCGCCGCCGAGGCGTCGCGGCCGTAGATGTTGGCGATGCCGGTACCGATCGCCATTCGGCGCGTGGCGCCCAGGTACAGCTGCGCGGCGGTGAACGCCTCCCGGCCCACGGCCTCGCCGAACCACAGCGAGCCCCAGCCCTGGTCGTCGAGCTCACCGAGGACGTCGGGGATCGCCGCCGGCGTGAGTCCCTCGAGCGAGCCGGTCCACAGGCCGATCCGGCCGAGCTGCTCGCGACCTGCGGGGTGGTGGCGGACTCGGGGGGACGCACTGTCCTGGAGGGCACTCATGTCCCCGAGTGTGCCCGACCCCGTCGTCGCCGGGCCGGCCATTCGCCGCAAACGGCCGCGGCCGTCGACCCGGTCGCGACACACTGAGCTGACACGTGTTGCAGTGACACGCGGCACACCCCGGGCACCGAGGAGACGAGACGCCGATGTACGAGTGGTCCGAGACCGACCTGATGATCCGCGACGCCGTGCGCGGCTTCATCGCCAAGGAGATCCGCCCCCAGCTCGACGCCCTGGAGAGCGGTGAGATCCCGCCGTACCCGATCATCCGGAAGCTGTTCGCCGAGTTCGGCATCGATGCCATGGCGCGCGACGGGGTCGAGAAGATGCTGGCGAAGGAGCGGGCGCGGGCCGAAGGCGACGCGGCGGGCGGCTCCGGCGACGCCCTCAGTGGCCGCGATTCCATGATGGCGGTCGTGATCAGCGAACTGGCCGGGGCCTGCATGGGGCTCGTCTCGGCGCTCGGCGTGAGCCTCGGGTTGGGCGCCACCACGATCGCGTCCCGCGGCACGCTCGAGCAGAAGGAGCGCTGGCTGCCGGGGATTATGACCATGGAGAAGGTGGCGTCCTGGGCCATCACCGAGCCGGACTCGGGCTCGGACGCCTTCGGCGGGATGCGCACCTACGTGCGGCGCGACGGCGACGACTACATCCTCAACGGCCGCAAGACGTTCATCACCAACGGCCCGTACGCCGACGTGATGATCGTCTACGCCAAGCTCGACGAGGGCGATCCGGCGGTGGGCCCGCGCGACCGCAAGGTCCTCACGTTCGTCCTCGACAAGGGCATGGACGGGCTCACCCAGGGCCCGCCGTTCAAGAAAATGGGCCTGCACAGCTCCCCCACCGGCGAGCTGTTCTTCGACGACGTGCGCCTCGGCCGGGACCGCCTGCTCGGCGGGTCCGAGACCGGTCGCGGCGGCGACGGGAAGGAGTCCGCGCGGTCGAGCTTCACCGCCGAGCGGATCGGGGTGGCGACCATGGCGCTCGGGATCATCGAGGAGTGCCGCCGGCTGTGCATCGAGTACTCGCGGGAGCGGACGCTGTGGGGCCAGGAGATCGGCCGGTTCCAGCTCATCCAGCTCAAGCTCGCGAAGATGGAGGTCGCGCGGATGAACGTGCAGAACATGGTCTTCACCTCCATCGAACGCGCCCGCGCCGGCAAGCCGCTGTCGCTCGCCGAGGCGTCGGCGATGAAGCTGTACTCCTCCGAGGCCGCCACCGAGGTCGCCATGGAGGCCGTGCAGTTGTTCGGCGGCAACGGCTACATGGCCGAGTACCGGGTCGAGCAACTCGCGCGTGATGCCAAGTCGCTCATGATCTACGCCGGCAGCAACGAGATCCAGGTGACGCATATAGCCAAGGGGCTGCTCGCGCGCTGAGAGCCGTGTCGTTCCGGTTGCCGTGCGCGTCCGGACTCGTACCGTCATATCATGGCCACCGAGATGTTGCACACCTACATGCAGGACCACCACGCCGGTGCCGCCGCCGGGATCGACCTGTTCCGGCGCGTCGCCGAGGACCACAACGACCCCCACGTCCGAGAGGTCGTCGGCCGGATCGGCGACGAGACCGTCGAGGACCTCAAAGCCCTCGAGGAGCTCATGACCCTGGCGGGAACGTCGCCGTCGCTCCGCAAGGACCTGCCCGCCAAGGCATCCGAGAAGCTCGGCCAGCTCAAGCCCAACCGCCGCATCGCCGACCGGTCGCCGCTCAGCGACCTGGTCGAACTCGAGGCGCTCACTCTTGCGGTGACCGGCAAGAAGATGGGCTTCCGGGCGCTGCTGGAGATCGAGGACCCGCGCCTGCCGAGGCCGACGCTGCAGAACCTCTTCGACCGCGCCGAGCAGCACGCCCGCGAGTTGGAGGAACTGCGCGTGAAGTGCACCGGCGTACTCAAGCAGAACTAGACGCGCCGCGGGAGCCGGCCGCCCGCACCGACCGCCCTGGCGGGTCGACCGGTGTGCAGGCCCCGCGGTCTTCGTTACGTTCGGGGCATGGGTACCACGAGCGACATCGCAGACAATGCGCAGCAGATGGTCAACGACTCCGGCGGGTTCCCCGCCCAGGAGCAGGAGCCGCCCGGGCTGACGTCCCGGATGGACCCACGGCCCGACCACGGCGAGCACAGCTATCGCGGGTCCGGCCGACTCGAGGGTCTCAAGACGCTCATCACCGGCGGGGACTCGGGGATCGGGCGGGCCGCCGCGATCGCCTTCGCCCGCGAGGGTGCCGACGCGGCGATCTCCTACCTGCCCGTCGAGCAGCCGGACGCCGAGGAGACCGCCGAGTGGATCGAGAAGGCCGGACGCCGCGCGGTCCTGCTGCCGGCAGACCTGCAGGACGAGGCGCAGTGCCGGAAGGTCGTGCGTGACGCCGCCGAACAGCTGGGTGGACTCGACGTCCTCGTCAACAACGCCGCCTACCAGCACGCCCGCGGCGACGGGCTGGAGACCATCGACTCGGAGAATCTCGACCGGGTGATGAAGACCAACCTCTACGCGACCATCTGGGCCAGCCAGGAGGCGCTGCAGTTCCTCGGCCGCGGGTCGTCGATCATCAACACGACGTCCATCCAGGCCTACCAGCCGGCGCCGCCGCTGGTGGACTACGCGGCGACCAAGGCCGCGCTCAACAACCTCACCGTCAACCTGGCCAATGAGCTGGGCGAACGCGGGATCCGCGTCAACGCCGTCGCTCCCGGGCCCATCTGGACGCCCCTGCAGCCGGCGACCCAGGAGCCCGACAAGCTCGAGCAGTTCGGCGGCGACACCCCGCTCGGCCGCGCCGGGCAGCCCGGCGAGTGCGCAGGCGCGTACGTCTTCCTCGCCTCGCCCTCCGACGCCAGCTTCGTCTCCGGCACGGTACTGGGGGTGACGGGCGGCAAGCCCATCTTCTGACATGTCGACCCCCCTCGAGGAGTACGCCCTTCTGTCCGACCTCCGGACCGGCGCGCTCGTCTCGCGCGACGGCAGCATCGACTGGCTCTGCCTGCCCCGGTTCGACTCCCCGGCCATGTTCACCGCGCTGCTCGGCGGGCCCGAGGACGGCCGGTGGCGGCTGTCGGCCGTCGACGGCGAGGTGATCGAGCGGCGCTACCTGCCGCTGACCTTCGTCGTGGAGACGACGTGGCGCGGTCCGCGCGGCATCGCCCGGGTGACCGACTTCCTGCCGCGCAGCACCGATCAGGGTGACCTCGTCCGCCGCGTCGAGTGCCTCGAGGGTGAGATCGAGGTGGAGCACGACCTGCGGCTGCGATTCGACTACGCCCGCGCGACGCCGTGGACCCGGGAGGTCACGCTCGACGGCGGCGAGCGGGCGCTGCTCTCCCTGGCCGGCCCGGACGCCATCCTCGTGAGCGGCCCGATTCTGACGTGCCCGGACGCCGAGGTCGGCACCGCCACCGGCGGACAACGGGCCACTCGACTGGAGGGCAGATTCGCCCTGACCGCCGGCGAGATCGCCGCATGGGACCTGACGTGGTTCCCCTCGCACCAGGACCCGCCCGCCCCGCCGGACACCGAGCAGGCCCTCGACGCCACGGTCGGCATGTGGCGCGAGTGGGCCGACCAGCTGTCCGTCGACGGCCCCTACCGGGAGGAGGTCGTCCAGTCCCTGCTGGTGTTGCGCGCACTGACGAACCTCGACACCGGCGGCATCGTGGCCGCCCCCACCACGTCGCTTCCGGAGGAGTTCGGCGGCGGCCGCAACTGGGACTACCGCTACACCTGGCTGCGCGACGCCGCGTTCACCATCGAGGTCGTGGTGGCGCACGGGCTCACCCGGGGCGCGACCCTGTGGCGCGACTGGCTCCTGCGCGCGGTCGCCGGCGACTCGCAGGACGTCCGCATCATGTACGGGCTCTCGGGCGAACGACAGTTGCGCGAAGAGGAGCTCGACCACCTGTCCGGGTACGAGGACTCGCGCCCGGTCCGCATCGGGAACGGGGCCGCCGATCAGTACCAGGCGGATGTCGTGGGCGAGGTGATGATCGCCCTGCACGAGCTGCGCGCGGCGGGTGTGGACGAGAACGAGTACACCTGGGGGCTGCAGAGGAGCCTGCTGGCCTACGCCGAGTCGAACTTCGAGCGCGAGGACCACGGGATCTGGGAGATGCGCGGCGACACCCACCACTTCACGCACGGCCGCGTGATGATGTGGGCGGCGTTCGACCGCGGGATCCGGGCGGTCGAGGAGTTCGGCCTCGACGGTGACGTCGATCGGTGGCGCGAGCTGCGCGCCCGGCTCGTCGAGGAGATCGAGACCCACGGATTCGATCCCGACCTGAACAGCTACACCCAGACCTACGGGAGCCGAGAGGTCGACGCCTCCCTGCTCCAGCTGCCCCACACGGGCTACCTCGCCTTTGACGACCCGCGCATGCTGGGCACGGTCGCCAGGATCGAGCAGGACCTTGTCACCGGGTTCGGGCTGGTCAACCGCTATCGGACCGCCAGCGGCATGGACGGCGTCGGCGGCACCGAGTACCCGTTCGTGATGTGCACGTTCTGGCTGGTCGAGCAGTACGCCTGCAGCGGGCGACTCGCCGATGCCGAGCGGCTGATGGCCGATATGCTGGCGTGCGCGAGCGACCTGGGCCTGTTCGCCGAGGAATACGACCCCTCGAGCGGTCGACAGGCGGGCAATTTCCCGCAGGCGTTCAGCCACATCGGGTTGATCCGCGCCGCCGACGCCATCCGCGCGGCCAAGGGGACCGAGCGATGACCGACTACGGGTTCCACGCCTCGCACGAGCAGATCTCCCCCGGTCGACTCCTCGCCGACGTGCAGCGGGCCGAGCAAGCGGGGTTCCGCATGGCGATGTGCTCCGACCACTTCGCGCCGTGGTCGGTCCACCAGGGCCACTCGGGCTTCGCCTGGTCCTGGCTGGGCGCCGCGCTGGCCACCACCGACCTCGAGCTGGGCACCGTGTGCGCACCCGGGCAGCGCTACCACCCCGCGGTGGTCGCCCAGGCGTCGGCGACCCTGGCGCAGATGTTCCCCGGGCGCTTCTGGCTGGCCCTGGGCAGCGGCCAGAACATGAACGAGCACGTCACCGGTGACCCGTGGCCCGCCAAGGACATCCGTCAGGCGCGGCTCGAGGAGAGCGTCGACGTCATCCGCCGACTGCACGCCGGTGAGGAGGTCACCCACCACGGACTCGTGGAGGTGGACCGGGCGCGCGTGTACTCCCTGCCCGACACCCCGCCGCCACTGCTCGGGCCCGCGCTCACCCCGGCCACCGCCGAGCGCGCCGCCGCCTGGGCGGACGGCCTCATCACCGTCAACGCCGACCTCGAGACCGTGAACGGGATCGTGCGCTCCTACCGCGGGGCCGGCGGGCGCGGGCCGCTCGCCCTGCAGGTCCACATCTCGATCGCCGACACGATCGGCCGGGCCCGTGACCTCGCCCGCGAGCAGTGGCGCAACAACGCGGTCGACTCACCCCTCGACGCGGACCTGGCCAACCCGGAGGAGCTCGACCTCGCCGGGCGGTACCTGCCCGACGAGAAGATCGCCGAGGCCGTGATCGTCACCGACTCCGTCGACGACCTCGTCGGGCGACTGCGTGAATTCGAGGAGCTCGGCTTCGAGCGGATCTACCTCCACCACGTCGCGCGGGATCAGACGCCGTTCCTCGAGCTCGCCGAGCAGGAACTCCTTCCCGCCCTCCACGGTTCCACGTGAAACTGGCGGGCGTGCTGCCCGCTCGGCGCGTCTCGCCGACGCCCACGGAGGGGTTCGGACTCGTGGTGGGACGGCTCCCTCGACACGCTCGAACGGCGGGCACCTGCAGCCCGCCGGGTGCCCGCCGCTCCTCGTCGTCGTCCCCTCCTGCACCTGGTCGCCGGTGTCATCGGCACGCTGCTGATCGGCGTCCTCGCCGATCCGGCCTCGCCCGTCGGCGAGGCCGGGCTACTGTACGGCGGCGGGTTCGGGCCGCTCGGGGCGCAGGCCCTGGCCACGCTCGCCGTGGTCGCCTACTCGTTCGTGGTGACCCTCCTGATCGCCGTGGTCTTCGACAAGGCGATGGGCCTGCGCGTCACGGAGGAGGACGAATTGGAGAGCCTGGACAAGGCCTACCACCGCGAGATGGCCTACTTCCAGGACGGGCCGGGCACGCGCGTCGAGAAGTCGGACGCGACCCCGCCGGAAGCGACGGGCGGAGCGGACCCGGTCGCTCTCTAGACGTTGCGGATCGCGACCGCGCGGGTGTTGAGGTAGCACTCCATGGCCTCGGGCCCGCCCTCCGAGCCGTGCCCCGAGTCCTTGATCCCGCCGAACGGGAGCTCGGCGGACGGCATGGACGGCATGTTGACCCACAGCATCCCCACCTCGACCCGCCGGGTCAGCAGGTCCGCGTTCGCCAGCGAGCCGGTGAACGCGTAGCCGGCCAGGCCATACGGCAGCCGGTTCGCCTCGGCGATGGCCTCGTCGAGCCGGTCGAACCCCCGGATCCCCGCGACGGGGCCGAACGGCTCATCGTTGAAGAGGCGTGCCTCGGTCGGCACCTCGTCGAACACGGTGGGCGCCCAGTAGTTGCCCGCCTCGCCGATCCTGTGGCCACCGGTGAGCACCTGCGCGCCGCGGTCCACGGCGTCAGCGTGGAACTCACCCATCGCGGCGAGCCGGCGGTCGTTGGCCAGCGGGCCCATGGTCGTGACGTCCTCCAACCCGCTGCCCACCCGGATCGCGTCGGCATGCCCGACCAGCGCGCGGGCGAACTCGTCGCGGACGCCGTTCTGCACGAGGAACCGTGTCGGGGAGATGCACACCTGGCCGGCGTTGCGGAACGTCATCGGCCCCATCGTCTTGAGCACGAGCTCGAGGTCGGCGTCGTCGCACACGATCACCGGGGCGTGGCCGCCGAGCTCCATGGAACTGCGCTTCATGTGCTGCCCGGCCAGGGCCGCCAACTGCTTGCCGACCGCGGTGGATCCCGTGAAGGTGACCTTGCGGATCACAGGGTGCGGGATGAGGTACCCGGAGATCTCCGCGGGGTCGCCGTACACCAGACCCAGCACGCCGGCCGGTAGGCCCGCGTCCGCGAACGCCCCGATGAGCGCCGCCGGACTCGCCGGCGTCTCCTCCGGCGCCTTGACGATCAGCGAGCACCCGGCCGCCAGGCCGGCCGCGATCTTCCGGACCACCTGGTTGACCGGGAAGTTCCACGGGGTGAACGCCGCCACCGGACCCACCGGGTCCTTGACCACCATCTGACGGATCGTGATGTCCGTGCGGTGCGGTACGAGACGCCCGTAGACGCGGAACCCCTCCTCGGCGAACCAGTCGATGATGTCGGCGGCCGCGAGGATCTCGCCCCTGGCCTCGCGGAGCGGCTTGCCCTGCTCGAGGGTCAGGGTCCGGGCGATCATCTCGACCCGGTCGCGCAACAACTCCGCGGCGGAGCGCATGATCGTGCTCCGCTTCGCCGGGGTCGTGTCACGCCACACCTCGAAGCCGCGCTCGGCGGCCGCGAGGGCTCGATCGAGGTCGGCGACGGAGGCGTGGGCGACCGTGCCGATCACCTGACCGTCGGCCGGGTTGAGCACGTCGATGGTGCGACCGTCGGCGGCGTCGGTCCACTGGTCGTCGATGAACAGGCGGGTGTCCGGATAGGCGGTGTGGGGTGCGGCGCTCATGCTCCCACTTCTACCCGCCCGGAACGCCGCAGGCCCGGACCCCGGGGAAAAGCCCCGCGGTCCGGGCCTGTGAACGGCCTGCGCGGCGTCGCGTCAGGCGCTCGCGCCCTGCTGCTCCTTCACCGCGGCCAGGATGTCGCCGACGCGGTCCTTGGCGTCGCCGAACAGCATCTGGGTGTTCTCGCGGAAGAACAGCGGGTTCTGCACGCCGGCGTACCCGGCGGCCATGGACCGCTTGAACACGATGACGTTCTCGGCCTCCCAGACGTGGAGCACGGGCATCCCGGCGATCGGGCTGCCCGGATCCTCGGCGGCGTCCGGGTTGACGGTGTCGTTGGCACCGATCACCAGGACGACGTCGGTGTCGGCGAAGTCGTCGTTGATCTCGTCGAGCTCGAGCACGATGTCATACGGCACCTTGGCCTCGGCCAGCAGCACGTTCATGTGCCCGGGCAGGCGGCCGGCGACGGGGTGAACGGCGAACCGCACGTCCACACCACGCTCGCGAAGCGTGCGGGTCAGGTCGGCGACCGGGTACTGCGCCTGGGCCACGGCCATGCCGTAACCGGGCGCGATGATCACCGAAGAGGCGCCGGCGAGCATCTCCGCGGCACCGGCCACGTCGATCTCGGTGTGCTCCCCGTGGTCCTTGCCCTCACCGGAGGCGGCCTCGATGCCGAAGCCGCCCATGATGACGGAGAAGAACGAACGGTTCATGGCCTTGCACATGATGTACGACAGGTAGGCGCCCGAGGACCCGACGAGCGCACCGGTGACGATGAGCAGGTCGTTGCCCAGCAGGAAGCCGGTCGCCGCGGCGGCCCAGCCCGAGTACGAGTTGAGCATCGACACCACCACGGGCATGTCGCCGCCGCCGATGGAGGCGACGAGGTGCCAGCCCAGCGCCAGGGCCAGGACGGTGACGACGATCAGCATCCACAGGGCGGGGCTGGCCACGAACCACACGGTGAGGATGACGAACGCCACGAGGATGCCGAGGTTGATGAGGTTCTTGCCGGGCAGCACCAGCGGCGCGGAGGCCATCTTGGCCGACAGCTTGAGGTAGGCCACGATCGAGCCGGTGAAGGTCACGGCGCCGATGAACACGCCGATGAACACCTCGGCGTGATGGATGCCCAGCAGCGAGCCGGTGAGCTCACCGTGCAGGTCGGGCTCGAGGTAGCCGTTCCAGCCCACCAGGACGGCGGCCAGACCGACGAACGAGTGCAGGAGCGCGATGAGCTCGGGCATCTCGGTCATCTGCACGCTGCGGGAGCGCCAGAGGCCGACGGCGGCACCGATGGCCACGGCGCCGACCATGAGGACGATGCCCAGGGTCGGGGGCTGGTGGTCCAGGACCAGGGCGATGGTCGCGATGAGCGCGAGCGCCATGCCGGAGATGCCGAAGGTCAGTCCCCGGCGGGCGGTCTCGTGTTTGGACAGTCCGGCCAGCGACAGGATGAACAGCAGCGCCGCGATCAGGTAGGCCGCATTGGCGGCGGAGTCGATCGACATCTTCTCAGGCTCCCTTCGAGAACATCGCGAGCATGCGACGGGTCACGGCGAAGCCGCCGAAGACGTTGATGGACGCGAGCAGGATCGCCACCACGGCCAGGACCAGACCCAGCGTGTTGTCGATACCGATCTGCAGCAGCGCGCCGACGACGATCACACCCGAGATCGCGTTGGTGACCGACATCAACGGTGTGTGCAGTGCGTGGTGGACGTTGCCGATGACGTAGTAACCGATGACGATCGCCAACACGAACACCGTGATGTGCCGGGCGATGTCACCCGGCGCGGCTGCCGTGAGAAGCAGCAGCAGCGCCATACCCACGGCGATCATGCCCAACTTCGCGGCCGGCGAGAGCTTCTTCTTCTCCTCGGCCGGCTCCGCCGTCGCCGCGGCCGCCGGTGCCGCCGGGGCCGCACTGACCTGCACCGGCGGCGGGGGCCACATGATCTCGCCGCCCTTGGTGACGGTCACGCCGCGCTGGACGACGTCGTCCATGTCCAGCGACCACAGGCCGTCCTTGCCCGGCGTGACCAGCTTGGTGAGGTTGACCAGGTTGGTGCCGTACAGCTGCGACGCCTGGGCGGGCAGACGGCCGGCCAGGTCGGTGTAGCCGATGATCGTCACGCCGTTGTCTGTCACCACGACCTCGTCAGGAACGCTGCCCTCGACGTTTCCGCCCTGGGCTGCGGCCATGTCGACGATGACCGAACCGCGCTTCATGGCCGCGATGTCGGCGGCGGTGATGAGCCGGGGCGCCTTCCGGCCCGGGATCAGCGCGGTGGTGATGATGATGTCGACCTCGGCGGCCTGATCGGTGTAGAGCTGGGCGGCCGCGCGGTCGTAGGCCTCACTCGTGGCCTTGGCGTAACCGTCGGTGGAGACGACCTTCTCCTCGTCGGGAACCTCGACCGGCAGGTACTCGCCGCCGATCGACTTGACCTGGTCGGCGACCTCGGGCCGGGGGTCGGTCGCGCGCACGATCGCGCCGAGGCTCGAGGCGGCGCCGATCGCGGCCAGACCCGCCACGCCGGCACCGGCGACGAGGACCTTGGCCGGCGGCACCTTGCCCGCCGCGGTGACCTGGCCGGTGAAGAACCGCCCGAAGTGATGGGCGGCCTCGATCACGGCTCGGTAGCCGGCGATGTTGGCCATGGACGACAGAACGTCCATCGACTGCGCGCGGGAGATGCGCGGAACGGCATCCATCGCCAGGGCGGTCACGCCGCGCTCGGCCAGCACCGTGAGCAGGTGCTCGTTCTGCGCCGGCGCGAGCAGGCTGACCAGCGTGGCCCCGGACCGGACCCGGGCCACCTCGGACTCGGTCGGCACGGCGACCTTCATCACCACATCGGACGACCAGGCGGCATCGCCGTCGACCAATTCCGCGCCGGCCTCCGCGTACGCAGCGTCGGCGAACTCCGCGCGCGTGCCGGCGCCCCGCTCGACCACGACCCGGTAGCCCAGGCCGATCAACTTCGCGACCGTCTCAGGCGTCGCGGCCACACGGTTCTCCGCCGGGTTGGATTCGGCGACCACGCCGATCACCGAAGGGGCGTCTGCGGTGTCCCGGAGATCTGTCTCCGGGGTCATATCAGGGATCTCTTCAAGGCTCGAGGCCATCGGGCATCCTTTTTTCGGGCGTTGCGACGGAGCCGGCGCGACCGCGCCGGCCCTGTCATGTCGTGTATCGGTGTTCTACTCATTGTCCACAGGCCCCGGAACGTGTTCTACCGGGGTGCGCGCTCCAGTCACCGATCCGAGATCAGAGCTCACGAAGCGGCTCGGGGTGGGATGGTGACCCCTGCTTCGTCCACCGATAAGGCATCGCCCTCCGGGGCGGGCAGGGTTGGCGCCACGTCTCCCGAAAGAACTTCTGGGAGAGCCTACGGGACACCTTGCGTGCTGAACGATCTCGATCAGGCGGTTTGGGCGACCTTGTGACGGATGCCATAGCACCAGGTTCCCACCTTCAGGCCCCGCGGAGCGAGGCCCAGAATGCACAACACCCCGGATCACTCGGTCGGTGATCCGGGGTCTTGATCCGCTGTGGGCGAAGGGGGACTTGAACCCCCACGTCCCGAAGGACACTGGCACCTGAAGCCAGCGCGTCTGCCATTCCGCCACTCGCCCGAGTAACGCTGGGATACGTTAACACGTCCCCGTCCGGCTGCACCAATCGCGTGGTCGGCCGACCGCGGCGCGGCCCGCTCGGGCACTCATCTCGGTCGCAGGCCGATCCTCCTCGGCTTGCGATGGCGCGCCGATGAACCGAACGGGACGAACCCCAGTACCGCGATCACCGCGAGGGCGGCCATCCCGCCCGCCACAGACCATGTCCCGGTCGCGGCCATGGCCGTGGCCACGAGAATCGTCGCGCTCATACTGAAGACCACGCTGAGCGCGAGCCGGTCGACCGCGTCGGCCCGCCGGCCCTCACGGCCCAGCCGCTGCCACAACCACGCGAGGAGCACGATCCGTTCGACCCCCACGTGCGTGTTCGCCAGGCGTTCGCCGGCGGCGTCGAGGTACCGCTCCACCGGGGTGGGGACGTCGAGCAGGCTGCACACCGCCGACCCGAGGTCGCCGGTTCTCGTGGAGAGATACCAGTGCACCAGATCGATGTCGGGCATGCCCGGGTCGAGCGCGTTCTCCCAGTCGACGATCCCGGTGACCACCGGCTCGTGTGCCACGTCGGACTTCAGGACGTTTCCGGGCCAGTAGTCACCGTGGACCCAGCTCACGGTGACCTCCGCGTCGAGTAGACCCCCTGCCCAGGTAGTCGGTGATGTGCCGCGTCGCGTGCGTGTGACGGGCCCCGTGCTCCGATTCCTCGAGCGCACGGAGCGCGGGGTCGAGCCAGCCCGCCAACACCCGGGGGGGTGACGGCCTCCAACCGCGCGATGGCCGAGTGGAGTCCACCGATGGCGGCCAGCGCGGCGCGCGCGGAGTCGGCCCCGAGCGCGCGACCCGGGAGCAGTGTCTCGCGGACGACCGTGCGGCCGCCGAACGTGGTCTGTTCGAGGATCTGCGGGAGCAGGCGGGCGAAGACGGCGTCGCCGATCCCCTGCAGCGTCGCGGCGGCGTCCACGTGGCGTGCGAGATTCCGGTCCGACGCGTCCGACGTGGAGACCTTGAGAGCGCAGTCGCCCTCGCGGGCGGTGACGGCGACGACCAGCGTGTCCGAATCGCTCTTCATCACGCGGGTCCGCGCCGTGGCGGGCAGTCCGCACGCCGCCAGCACCGAACGCAGCCGACGCCCGGAGTCACGTCTGGTGGCGCCATATCGGGCCGCCAGGGAGACCCGGGCCGCCACGGACCACAGTCCTCCGGTGGCCGAACCGCCGACGCCGAGGCCCGCTCGACCGGTCGCCACCACCGTCGACATCTGTCGGCGGACGCGCGCGGTGCTTTGGCGGCGGTGTCCGCTTCACGCGTGCTTCCGTTGGCCGTCGCCTCTATGATCGACCGGATGCCGCCGCGAGGCGGCGTGACCGCACCCGCCCGCGGACCGGGCGGACCGCCCGGACCGAGAGGAGAGTGAGCGTGGGAATCGTCGGCAAGTTCGAACGGACCCTCCAGGGTGCCGTGGGCGACGCGTTCGCCCGACTCTTCGGTGGCAGAGTGGTGGCGGCCGAGGTGGAGGCACAGCTGCGCAAGCAGGCGGAGGCCTCCCTCAAGGTGGTCGACGGCCACCTGCTGGTGTCCAACAGCTACACCATCACCCTCGCGCGCTCCGACTACGCGTCGTTCACCGAGGACGAGGCACTGGCCGTGAAGACCTTCTCCCGCCACCTGTCGGATCACATCAGCGAGCAGGGCTGGGAGACCTACGGTCCGGTCACGGTGACCTTCGTGGAGCGCGACGACCTCCACACCGGACAGATGCGTATCGACGGGGTCGTGGACCCCGATGCCGTCCCGTTCCACATCTCGGCCGCCGCGCCGGCACCGCGACCGGGTCATCCCGCGCCGTCGTCGCCGTCGCGCCGCGAGCCGAGTGCGAGCAAGGAGAACATCGACATGCAGGCACCCGCCTCCAACTATCCCGTCGCGGCCGAGACCGGTCCCCGCAGCTCCGGCTGGGGCGGCCCGTCCGACGCGCCCACCCAGATCACGCAGGGGCGCTCGTCCCTGGCGGTCACGCTGCACCTCGAGGACGGCTCGGGCCGCACCTTCCGCCTCCAGCGGGGCTCCAACCTGCTCGGACGGGGTCAGGACGCCGCGTTCCGACTGCCCGACACGGGCGTCTCGCGGCAGCACGCGGACATCCACTTCGACGGGCGGGAAGCGGTTCTCACCGACCTCGGCTCGACCAACGGCACCACGGTCAACGGCGGCCCGGTCCAGGACTGGCAGCTGGCCGACGGGGACGTGATCCGGGTCGGACACTCGGAGATCACCGTCCGGTTCGACTAGCCTCGACACGAATGACCCCCGGAACCGCCGGGGGCGGTGACACGTTGGTAGAGGTGACCCGACCGGCGAGGGGAGGACGGCACCAGTGCAGGGACTCGTTCTGCAGCTGTCGCGCGGCCTGTTGCTGGTGCTGCTGTGGCTCTTCATCTACCTCACGCTGCGCGCGCTGAAGACCGACGTCTTCGGCAACGTCGGCATGCGCTCGGCCGGCCGCACCGAGCGCCGCGGTGGCGTGTTCGGCCGGGGCGCCAAGGCCATCCGTCACCTCGTCGTCACCCAGGGCGCGCTGGCCGGCACCCGCATCACGCTGTCAGAGCAACCGGTCCTGCTGGGCCGCGCGGACTCGTGCACGTTGGTGATCGACGACGACTACGCGTCCAATCAACACGCCCGGCTGTCGCCACACGGCCCCGACTGGTTCCTCGAGGATCTGGGTTCGACCAACGGCACCTATCTGGACAGGACGCGGGTGACGACCCCCGTCAAGGTGGCCGCCGGCACGCCGATCCGGATCGGCAAGACCGTGATCGAGCTGCGCGCGTGACCCCGGCGCTCGTCTACACCGCCAGGTCCCATCTGGGGATGGTGCGGGAGAACAACGAGGACTCGGCGTATGCCGGCCCGCGCCTGCTCGCACTGGCCGACGGGATGGGCGGTCACGCGGCGGGGGAGATCGCCAGCCAGTTCGTCGTGGCCGCGCTGGCCCGGCTCGACGAGGACGAGCCCGGGCAGAACCTCACCGCCGCCCTCACCCGCGCGCTCACCGTCGGCAACGAAGCGATCGCCGCCCACGTGGAGGCGCACCCGGAGACCGAGGGGATGGGCTGCACCGCCACGGCGCTGCTGTTCGACGGCCGCCGGATGGGTCTGATCCACGTCGGTGACTCGCGCGCGTACCTCCTGCGCGACGGGACGCTGAGCCAGATCACCAAGGACGACACGTTCGTGCAGTCCCTCGTCGACCGCGGGGAGCTCTCCGCCGACGAGGCGCACACCCATCCGCGCCGCTCGCTCATCCTCAAGGCCCTGACCGGCGAGCCGGTGGAGCCGACCGCCGTCATCCGCGAGGCCCGCGTGGGCGACCGCTACCTGCTGTGCTCGGACGGTCTGTCGGACCCCGTGAGCACGGAGACCATCGCCGAGACGCTCGCCACGGGCACGGTCGAGGAGGCGGCGGACCGGCTGGTGCAGCTGGCGTTGCGATCGGGCGGGCCGGACAACATCACCGTCGTGCTGGCGGACGTCGTGGACTCGCCCCGCGAGGCGTCCGTGGTCCCCGTGGTGGTCGGCGCGGCGTCCGGCGACGAGCCGGGCCAGATCGACCCGGCCGCCGACCCGTACTCGGACACCGCGGCCGGGAAGGCCGCCGCGTTCTCCCGCGCCCAGGTCGCCTCGCGCGGCGGGGAGGTCGA
>NZ_JAALDU010000458.1 GCF_014145015.1 Dietzia sp. E1
CGCCGGCGGCGCGCTCGGTCGCCGGGTGCACGGCCACGATGCCCAGCTGCCGCCGGCGCCCGCACGCCGCGGCGAGCACCTCGTAGGCCTCGGCGCCGAGGAGCTCGACCAGCTCGTCGCGCAGGGAGACGTACACGGGCTCGGTGCCGACGTGCGCCTCGGGCGAGCCGGTGCAGTACCAGTCCAGGTCGAGCCCGCCGGGGCCCCAGCCCCGGCGGTCGTACTCGCCGACACGGGTGTGGAGGATCTCCACCTCGTCCGCGCGGGTCTCGGTGTCCTGCGTGAGTCGGATCGGCAGCTGCCAACAGACGTCGGGTTTGGATTCGGGGAGGCTACGCCCCGTCCGCGTGGCGAGGTGGTGCAGGGCGCAGCCCGACCCGGTGGGCCATCCGACGTCGTTGAAGAACACGCATCGGCCGCCTAGGCGGCGTGTCCTGAGCGCGGGCTCCATCTCGCCGTCGTCGCCGGTCAGTTCGTCCTCCTCGAGCCACGACTCGAGGACGGTCCCCTCCTCGGACGCGGCGCGCTCGGCGGCCTCGCGGTGCTGCCACTCCTCGGGCCGGAGCAGCGCGACGTTGGCCCGCAGGCGGCGCCGGTCGGAGTCGTCGGCGAGGAATGCGCCGTGCGTGCAGCACCCGGAGTCGGGCTGGCCCGCCTCGATGCCGTGGCACGCGGGGGTGCCGAAGACGCACGTCCACGAGGACAGCAGCCAGGTCATGTCCGCGGAGATGAGGTGGTCGGCATCCGCCGGGTCGGGGAAGGTGTACCACTCGCGGGGGAAGTCCAGGGGGACCTCGGGCAGAGGGGTACCCGGGTTCGAGGGGCGGTCGGTGGCGGTCACAACCTGCGACCGTAGACCGTTTAGGGTGGTCGTGTGAGATTAGGTGTCCTGGACGTGGGCAGTAACACGGTCCACTTCGTGGTGGTCGATGCCCACCGGGGTGGTCACCCGACCCCGATGAACGACTCCAAGACCCGGTTGCGGCTGATCGAGTACCTGGACGAGAACAACAACATCTCCCGCACCGGCATCGCCCGGCTGATCGACGCGGTCAACGAGGCCGCCGAACTCGCGCGCGCCACCAAGTGCCGTGAGGTCATGGCGCTGGCCACCTCGGCCGTGCGCGACGCGGCCAACTCCGACGAGGTCCTCACGCGGGTCGCCGAGGAGACCGGGATCGAGCTGCGCGTGCTGTCCGGTGAGGACGAGGCACGGATGACGTTCCTCGCCGCCCGCCGCTGGTACGGGTGGAGCGCCGGGCGGATCGTCAACCTCGACATCGGCGGCGGATCGCTGGAGATGACCAGCGGGGAGGACGAGCTGCCGGAGCAGGCGTACAGCCTGCAGCTCGGCGCGGGCCGCCTCACCCACGACTGGTTCAAGACCGATCCGCCCGAGCGCAAGCGCATCAACCAGCTGCGCGACTACATCGACGCCGAGCTCGACGGACCCGCCCGGGCGATCCGGGCCGCCGGCGAGCCCGATCTGGCGTGCGCCACCTCCAAGACGTTCCGGATGCTGGCCCGGCTCACGGGTGCGGCGCCGTCGTCGGAGGGGCCGCGCGTGGAGCGGATCCTCACGGCGGCGGGCCTGCGGCAGGTGATCGCGTTCATCTCCCGCATGACGGCCGCGGACAGGGCAGAGTTGGAGGGCATCAGCTCCGACCGCTCGCATCAGGTGGTGGCGGGCGCGCTGGTGGCGGAGGCCGCCATGCGTGCACTGGGGTTGGAAAGTGTGAAAATCTGTCCGTGGGCCCTGCG
>NZ_JAALDU010000459.1 GCF_014145015.1 Dietzia sp. E1
TGCACTCCTGCAGGTCGTCGCGCTTCTTGGACGACACGCGGATCTCCTCGCCCTGAATCTGCGCCTTGACGCCCTTCGGGCCCTCGTCGCGCAGGAGCTTGGTGATCTTCTTGGCGTTCTCCTTGTCGATGCCCTGCTTGAGCGACCCGACCAGGCGGTAGCCCTTGCCCGACGCCATCGGCTCGCCGACCTCGAGGGCCTTCATGCTCAGCCCGCGGCGCACCAGCTTCTCGATGAACACGTCCTTGGCGGCCAGGACCCGGTCCTCGGAGTTCGCGGTGATCTCGACGGCGTCCTCGCCCTTCCACTCGATGGCGGCGTCGGTGCCGCGGAAGTCGTAGCGGGTGCCCAGCTCCTTGGCGGCCTGGTTGAGGGCGTTGTCGACCTCCTGGCGGTCGAACTCCGAGACGATGTCGAACGAGGACTCCGAGGCCATGGGCGCACTCCTGACGTAGGGGGTGGTGAACCGACCAGGCCAGGCTACCCGCCCCGTCGGACCACCCCTGACCACCCCGATTTGGCACCCGGGGGCGTGTGCGTTGTATCGTGTCGTAGCGCCCTTGAGGGTGCACGCCAGATTGCCCGAGCGGCCAAAGGGAGCGGATTGTAAATCCGTCGGCTTATGCCTACGTTGGTTCGAATCCATCATCTGGCACTCGGAGACCCCTGCCACAAGCGGGGGTCTTCGTGCATTTCGGGGCACGTCGCGCGCACATCCGTGAAAATGTGGGCACGCGCGGCTCCGGTGACACGTCCCCGCCCCGACCCGTCACGCCGCATCTCGTCGAGCAGAATCGAGGTGAGACGTATCCACGACGGCCCCGGCTCCGAACAACCCGACATGACACTCGTTTCGATGACCGCCGCCCATCGGATCACCGCCCGCGCGCTGCCGCCCGGACTGGGGCAGGGGGTGGACGACTGGCTCGGCGACCTGGGACGGACCACGCGCGCCGGCAAGGGCATGCGGTCCACCCTGTTCGACGTCGTGTACACCACCGCCGGCGGGTCCGACGAGACCGTGCGGGCCGCCGCGGGCCGGGCCCTCGAGCTGCTGCACGAGGCGTTCCTCGTCCACGACGACCTCGCCGACGGGGACGATCACCGCCGCGGCCAGCCGAACCTGCAGGGCCGCACCACGGCGCGGGCCGCCGAGCGCGGACTGCTCGCCGAGTCGGCCGCGCACCTGGGGATGGTCGGCGGGCTGCTCGGCGGGGACC
>NZ_JAALDU010000460.1 GCF_014145015.1 Dietzia sp. E1
GCGTCCACTACCATCATCAGAACCTCCCGTCACGCGCGACACGCCGTCGAGCACGTAATCGAACTATTTTTCGATCACGGGAACAGTGAACACCACGGGTACGACACCGCGCAAGAACACCTGTTCGAGACGGGTTCTCCTCGTCGTCGTCACCCCGGTTGACCACCACGACGCCACCCGCCCTGTCGTACCCGGGGTCTACCCTCGGTGACCATGAAGGCCTCCATCGGGAACCGCATCGTGCTCATCGGCGCCGGCGACGTCGGTATCGCCTACGCCTACGCGCTGGTCAACCAGGGCCTGGCCGACCACCTGGCCATCATCGACATCGACCGCGACAAGCTCGTGGGCGAGGTCATGGACCTCAACCACGGCGTCGTGTGGGCGCCCTCCCCCACCCTCGTCACCGAGGGCACCTACGCCGACTGCACCGACGCCACCATGGTCGTCATCTGCGCCGGGGCCGCGCAGAAGCCCGGCGAGACCCGACTCGACCTGGTGGGCAGGAACATGGCGCTGTTCGAGCGGATCGTCGGCGACGTCATGGCGACCGGATTCGACGGCATCCTGCTGGTGGCCACCAACCCCGTCGACATCCTCACCCAGGCCACCTGGCGCTACTCGGGGCTCCCGTCAGCGCAGGTGATCGGGTCCGGGACGATCCTCGACTCCGCGCGATTCCGGTTCATGCTGGGCGAGTACTACGACGTCGCCCCCATGAGCGTGCACGCCTCGATCATCGGCGAACACGGCGACTCCGAACTGCCGGTCTTCTCCTCCGCCAACGTCTCCGGGGTGCCGCTGCGCCGCGACCTGGAGGGCGACCCCGCCACGCGGGAACGGCTCACGCGGATCTTCGACGAGACCCGGGACGCCGCCTACCGGATCATCGATTCGAAGGGCTCCACCAGCTACGGCATCGGCATGGGCCTGGCCCGCATCACCCGCGCCGTGCTGCGCAACGAACAGGTCTCCCTACCTGTGTCCACCCTGCTGCGGGGCGAGTACGGCGAGGACGGGATCTTCATCGGGGTACCCGCCGTGATCGGACGGACCGGAGTGCACCGGGTGGTGGAGCTGGAGCTCGACACCACCGAGCGCGAACAGTTCGCCCGCAGCGCGAGCGCGCTGCGGGCGGTGTCCGAACAGTTCGAGATCCTGAGATGAGCTCAGGGAGCCCCGGGGGGATCGCTGGCCGGGAAGGACTCGTCGCCCCACTCGTCGGCGAGGTCGTCCTTCGAATCCGGACGGTTGTCCCTCTCGTCCTTCTCGTCGGACTTGTCGTCGTTGTGGTCAGAGTTCTGCGGGTTGGACATGCAACAATCTCCTCCCGCCGTACCGGGCGTACGGCGAGACTCACGTTACCGGACACCCCGTCCGGCACGACCGCACAGCACCGCACGGCGCCGGATGCCGGGCGACGAGGGCCGGAGGCTCGCCATGCACACCACCAACTACACCGACACGCTCATCCTGCCCGCCCCCGACACCCGGGCGGAGACCGCGACCGCCCCGCCCGCCGGGAAGGGCACGGTCGCCGAACTGCAGTACGAGCGGCTCGCGGGCACGGACTACACGTGGACGAGCGACGACCTGCTGTTCGACGTGCACTGCGCGCGCAAGGGGATCCCGGAGAGCGACCGCGCCGCCGAACGCGAACGGTTCTTCGGCAAGGGCCAACCCTGCCTGCGTACCTCTCCCCTGGCCAAGACCTACGGATGGGCCCTGCACTTCGACGCCGACGGGCGGATCGCGCTCCTACCCATGGACTCGCACCGCGTGGCCGAACTCGAGGCCGACCCGACCGTCACCGTCAGACGCGCCATGAAGAGCTCCCGCTAGCGACCCGGCGCCACGCCGGGAGGCCCGGCCCTAGGTCTGGTAGCCCGGTTCGGCGTCGGGTAGCGAACCCAGCCACGCGAGCGCCGGGCCGACGATGACGTCCGCGAACTGCTCGTACCCGCCGGAGCCGGGATGGGCCCCGTCACCGGCGGCGACCTCGCGCATCCACGCCCCACCCGCCAGCAGCACGTCGAACGTCGGCACGAACGGCACGCGGGCCTCGTCGCACACCGCGGCCATCGCCTCGGCGCGGGCGGCGATCCGCTCGTTGACCTCGTCCCACACGACCGGCGGCGGACCCACCACGAGGAACCGCCCGCGGGGAGCCCGATCGATCATCCCGCGCAACGCCGCGACCGTGCCCGCCTCGTCGACGCGCATCTCGCCCTCGACCTCCATGACGTCGTTGACGCCGAACTCCGCGATCACCGCGGTGGTCGGGAACGCCGCCCGCCGACGGTCCACCTCGTCCCAGCGGGCCAGGATCATCTCGGACGTGTCCCCGCCGATCCCCGCGACGGTGGCGTGCAGGTGCAGCCCCTCGCGGGCACCCGCCTCCACCAGGTGCGCGGTCCAGCCGCGGCCCGTCTCGTCGCCGTATCCGGCCACGAACGAATCACCGATGAAGCAGACGGGCAGGTCACGCGGTTCGCTCATGCCGTCACCGTATCGCCCGCGCGGCGGCCGCGGCGGGGGCTCAGTCCAGGTGCCGCGACTGCGCCCAGCGGGTCAGGGCGTGCCGGTTGGACTGCTGCGTCTTGCGCAGGACGTTGGAGGCGTGGGTCTCCACGGTCTTGACCGAGATGAACAGCTCCTCGGCGATCTCCCGGTAGGTGTACCCGCGGGCCAGCAGCCGCAGGACCTCCTTCTCGCGCGGGGTGAGCGAGTCGACCTCGGGATCGTGGACGGGTTCGCCGCGCTCCTCGGGGCCGGGCGCGGCGCGGGCGAAGGCGTCCAGCACGAACCCGGCCAGACGCGGGGAGAACACGGCGTCCCCGTCGGCCACCCGGCGGACCGCGTCCGCGAGGTCATCGCCGGTGATGGTCTTGGTGACGTAGCCGCGGGCGCCGGCCCGGATCACGGCGATCACGTCCTCGGCGGCGTCGGAGACGCTCAGCGCGAGGAAGGTCGGCTCCGGGGCGCGAGCGGGGTCGGCGACGCCCCCCGGGTCCGCGCCGAGCACCGACCGCAGCACGGCCACGCCGCCACCGTCGGGCATGTGCACGTCGAGCAGCACCACGTCGGGGCGCACCCGACCGATTCCGGCGACGGCCTCGCCCACCGACCCGGCCTCGCCGACCACCTCGATCGCCGACTGCCCGGCAAGTTCGGCGCGGACACCGCTGCGGAACACCGCATGGTCGTCCACGAGGAACACACGACACGGCCCGTCCGTCATTCGCCCTCCAGCGGCATCTCGATCCCGATCTCGGTCCCGCGCCCGAGCGTACTGCGCACCCGCACGGTTCCCCCGCGACTCTCCACGCGGTGTCGGATGGACTGCGCCAGGCCGTGCCGGTCACCGTCCACGGCGTCGGGGTCGAAGCCCCGGCCGCGGTCGCGGACGAACGCGCTGAGGACGCGGCCGTCGTTCTCGACGAACACGTCGGCGGTGTCGACGCCGGCGTGTTTGGCGACGTTGACCAGTGCTTCGCGGACGGCGCCCAGCACGGCGTCCTCGGCATCGCCGACCGGGCCGTCGCCGCCCACCACGACCTGGTCGACCCGCAGGCCGTAGACGTCCTCGACATCGCCGATCATCACCTCGACCGCCCCGGCCACCGTCGCGGCGCCGGAGGACATCCGGGAACCGGCGCCGAACAGCCACTGCCGCAGTTCACGTTCCTGTCGGCGGGCGAGGCGCGCCACCTGCGTGGGGTCGTCGGAGCGCTTCTGGATGAGGGCCAGGGTCTGTAGGACGGAGTCGTGCAGGTGGGAGGCGATGTCGCTGCGTTCGGCCTCGCGGATCCGCGCCGCGCGTTCCTCCTCGAGCGACCGCCACAGGCGCAGGCCCACGGGGACGCTGAGGAGCCCCACGCCGACGAGCGTCGCCACGACCGCCAGGAGGGACGACCGCAGGGCGGCGAGCTCGACCTGGCCGAGCACGACGACAGCGAGGCCGACGACGACGAGGGTGGCCCCTGCCGTGACCCTGGCCCAGTCGAAGACGGACCGGGGAGACCCTCTTCCGCCGCCGTCGTACTGCTGCCAGACCAGTCCGGCACCCAGGGCCACGATCACGACGGGCACGATGACGTGCAGTCCCGTCGCGGTGGTCACCATGAACGACAGCACCGAACCCACGACCCCCAGGACGGCCAGCGCCACGCCGCGTCGGCGCTCACGCGGGTCCGGGGCCGCCGGCCCCGAGGACGCGGGGGTCGACGGGGTGGCGGAGGTCGACGGCGCGTGGGTCGATGGGGCGGCGGAGGTC
>NZ_JAALDU010000461.1 GCF_014145015.1 Dietzia sp. E1
GGCGGGACGGTTCTCGGTGCCAGGGGAGTCGGTCATGCGCCCAGTCTCACCCGGCCGGGCCGCCCGTGGTGGCGGTTCGGCGGGCAATCCGCGGCGCTGTCCGCCCGCGCGGGCCCGCTGGCACGAACCCGTCGGCGCGGGTCCGCCACCGGCGTCAGCTGTGCAGCGGCGTGATCGGCGGGACGAAGACGCAGCCCACCGGCCGCGGGTTGGCCGGGTCAAGCGCGTTGAGCACGAGGTCACGGGGTGACGATCGAGACGTGCTCGGAGTAGTCCTGCGCGCAGAAGTCCTGCACCACGTGGTTCTGGGCGTTCGGACCCTCGACGTACCCGCTGGTGAACGGGGTGACGATCTCGTCGTAGCGCGTGAGGATGTTCGTGTACTGCACGTCCGGGTGGTACGGCGTGCCGGTCCGCCACAGGTCGTGGAAGAACTGGCTGCCGGCGAGCACCTGGTTGCAGGCCCCGCAGCCGACGGTCCGGAAGAAGTGCTCCACCTCGTCGCGGATGCCCACCTGGCCGAACAGGTCGAACGCCCGCGAGATGAAGAACGCCGTGCTGCCACGCCACACCGAACCGAGACCCACGTAGTTCTCGGCGTACTCGTGACCGCCCAGTTCGTTGACGTACACCGCCGGCATGATCGTCCCCTGGGAGTGCCCGACGAGATCGACCTTCTCCGCGCCGGTCGCCTCGCGCACGCGGTCCACGAACGCCGCGAGCTCGGCCGCCCCCTCCTCCATCGTGCGGGTCCCGCCCAGGGCGCTGAGCGGCCACGGCGCCTGCGGGTGCGCGCTATAGGTCAGCGCGTAGACGCAGTAGCCCTCGTTGGCCAGCGTCGGCGCGAGGTTGCCCAGTTGTCCTGCCGGTTATGGAACGTGCCGTGGACGAGGACCACCGGACGCGGGCGGGCCTCGGTGAGCTCGCAGTCCCAGTCGTTGGTGGCCGGGTGTTCGCCGAGCGGGTTCTGTACCTCCGCGCGCAGGCCGTCGACGAACGACGCGGGGACCGGGTGCGGCCCTCCGGCGGTGGGCGCCGGGACTGCGCCGGCGGTGGCGGCGGGCGGC
>NZ_JAALDU010000462.1 GCF_014145015.1 Dietzia sp. E1
GCACGACCGAGCCGGCACCAGCCGGGTCCTGGATGATGGTCGTCGCGCCCTCGCCGATGCCGAGGGAGCCGGCGACGGGAGCGTAGAGCGGCGCGAGCGAGCCGGTGGTGGGCTCACCGATCAGCGAGTCCGTCGTATCAACCGAGCCGGTCCCGGGCGCCGGGCTCAGCACGTCGACCGAGCCGGTGACGAGGGGCGCGACCGAGCCCGCCAGCGGGGCGAGGGACCCGGTGGACGGCTCGCCGAGCAGCGTCGAACCGGACGTGTCGAGGGAACCCTCGCCGCCGGCATTGGCATCGGGGACGATCTGCACCGACCCACCCTCGAGCGAGTCGGAGACCAGGCCGAGGCTGCCGGAATCCAGAAGCCCCTGCGCGTTGGCGACGCCGGGGAGACCGGCCAGGGTGAGAGCGGCGGCGGCTGCGACGGCAGCGACCTTGCGGGGGGTGAAAGTCATCTTTACGTCTCCTCGGGTGGAAAAGGGTTCCCAGGCGCGGAGGCTCATGGCCGGACCACCCCGGGTGGGGCCTGCCTGGCCCGCGAAAACGCTGTTACGACACCAACAGTGAGATGCGGACCACGCCCCATCCTATCCCCGGGTTCAGGTGATGTACGGCGTGAACTCAGTTAAATCTTAGTTAGAATAGGGAGTGAGACCTTTTCTCCCACACCCGGTGTGGGTCGCGTAGCGCCGTTTCGGACCCCGCCGCGGTCGCGCGCCCCGAGGCGGGCTCGCGGCAGGGCGGATAAGAGGACGCCGATACTCGCCGGTCAGCGGCGTCGACTCAGGCGAACCTGGTGATCCACTCCCGCACGGCCCGCGTGGCGCGGACGTCGTCCTCGTTGTAGGCGAGGATCCGCTCGCGCCCGGCGTCGCGTTCGACGCCCCGGGCCGCCTGCGCGTCCCGGTACCACCCGAGCGAGGCCTCACCGCCCGCCTCGGGGTCCCGCCAGGTGAATCCGGCGACCGGCGCGACCACCTTGAGGCCCAGGCCCGACGTGGAGACGAACTGGGTCGCGACGGCCTCGTGAACATCCACCCACAGTGGAGAGGAGATGAAGCGCCGCACCTCGGCGACTCCGGGGACCCCCTTGACGACGGCGAGGGAGCCCTCCGGACCGAACCTGCCCGCCGAGGAGAGGAGCCAGCCGTTCTCGGCGGCCCGTGAATAGCAGTACGCACGGAACGAGCGCCCCTGTCCTGCCGCCCGGTCCCGTATCCCGGTGAGCCAGCGCCAGAATTCCGCGAACGCCCGCCCCTCG
>NZ_JAALDU010000463.1 GCF_014145015.1 Dietzia sp. E1
ACGCGGTAGCGGCCGCCGCCCTCCGCGCGGATCGTGGCCTGCGACCCGGGCTGCACCATGTGCGGGTACGCGGCGCTGGCGACGCCGTAGCCGACCAGCCAGCGACCGTCCCGGCGGGACGCCGGTGTCGCGGGGCGCTCGGACCACCCGAAGCGCTCGGCGCCCTCGCGCAGGCAGTCGACCAGACGCCGCGAGGACCACGGTCTACCGGACTCAGGGTCGGTCTCCGGGTCGTTGCGCACCCGCAACTCGATCGGGTCGAGCCCGCACGCCTCGGCGAGTTCGTCCATCGCGACCTCGGCCGCGAACGCACCCGGGGCCTCCCCCGGCGCCCGCATCCAGTACGGGGCCGGCACGTCCAGGGGGACGGCGTGGTGGAAGGTCCGGCGATTGGGCGCGGCGTACATCGAGCGCGACGGCACGGCCGACTGCTCGACGAACTCCTTGACCCGCGAACTCTGCGACCACGCCTCGTGACCGATCGCGGTGAGGCGGCCGTCCGCGTCGGCGGCCAACCGGATCCGCGAGACCGTCCGCGGGCGGTAACCTACGAAGACGAACATCTGCTGCCGGGTCACCGCATACTTGACGAGTCGGCCCGGCAGATGCATGGCGCCCAGCGCCGCCAACACGTCGTGGGCGTGCGGCGCGCCCTTGGATCCGAACCCGCCGCCGACGTGCGGGGCGATCACCCGGATCTGCTCGGCCCCCAGCCCGAGGACGGGCGCGAGCGTGGAGGCCACGCCGTGCGGGGACTGTGTGGAGTCGTACATGGTCAGCAACGGGCCGTCAGGGTCCCAGTGCGCCGAGACGGCGTGCGGCTCCATCGGGTTGTTGTGCTCCTCCGGCGTGGAGTAGCTCTGATCCACCACGTGGCCATGCGTCTGCGCGCGGGCGAGCGACGGCCCCATCTCGCCGGTCGAGGACGCGGGCTCGTAGCCGCCGTTGACCACCTCGGGCTCGTAGACGTCCGGGTGGTCGGTGCGGAAGCCGACGTCGTGGGGCTGCTGGTCGTACTCCACCCGCACCAGCGACTGCGCCCACCGGGCCGCCTCCGCCGTCTCGGCCAGGACGAGACCGATCGGCTGGCCGCGGTAGAGCACGTCGGTGTCCTGACAGATCACGTACTCGCGCTCGGAGGTGTCGGCCAGCCGCGGGGCGTTCCACGGCGTGAGGACGGCCAGCACCCCGGGCTGAGCCTCGGCATCGGCGGTGTCCATGGAGGAGACGGAGCCACGCGCGATGGTGGACGTGACCGGGTGGAGGAACACGGGCTCGCCGGGCCCGGTGTGTTCGAAGGCGTACTGCGCGGTCCCGGTGACCTTGGGGGGCCCGTCGAGCCGCGGGGTCGAGGTGCCGATGGCGCTCATCGCGGATCCTCCTCTCCGGTGGCGCCCGTGCGACCGCCCGCGGCCTCGGCCGCGAGGTCACGCAGGACGGCGATCATGGTCCGCCGCAGCAGGGGGATCTTGAACTCGGTCCCCTCTACGGGCGTCGCGTCCGCGAGTTCGGCGTCCGCCGCCTCGGCGAACGCGGTGGTCGAGGCGGCACGGCCGACGAGCAATTCCTCGGCCTTCGTGGCCCGCCACGGCTTGTGCGCCACACCGCCGCACGCGATCCGGACGCCGGTGATCACCTCGTCGTCGTCGATCTCCAGGTGCGCGGCGACGGAGACTATCGCGAAGGCGAACGACGCCCGGTCGCGGACCTTGCGGTAGGTGGAGACGGCGCCGGGAGCCGGCGGTGGCAGCTCCACCGCGACCACGAGCTCGTCGCGCTCGAGGACCGTGTCGAGATGCGGCCGGTCGCCCGGCAGGCGGTGGAACTCCGTGGCCGGTATCCGACGCTCGCCGCCGGGCCCGAGGGCCACCACCGTCGCGTCGAGCACGGCCAGCGCGATGGCCATGTCGGAGGGGTGGGTGGCGATGCAGTCGTCCGAGTGGCCGAAGACCGCGTGGTAGCGGGTGTAGCCGCCGATCGCGGAGCATCCGCTGCCCGGCTCACGCTTGTTGCACGGGGTGGTGACGTCCTGGAAGTAGACGCAGCGGGTCCGTTGGAGGAGGTTACCGCCGGTCGTGGCGAGGTTACGCAGCTGCGGCGAGGCCGCCGAGAGCAGCGCCCGACTCAGCACCGGGTAGCCCCTGCGAATGACGGGGTGTCCGGCCAGGTCGGCATTGCGCACGGTGGTGCCGATCCGCACCCCGCCCCCGTCCAGCTGGTCGACGGTGTCCAGCGGGAGCCGGGACACGTCCACGATGACGTCGGGGGTCGCCACCCCGAGCTTCATGAGGTCGACCAGGTTGGTGCCGCCGGCCAGCGGCCTCGCGCCGTCATGCTCGCTCAACAGCGCGACGGCCGCGTCGGTGTCCTCCGGGCGCTCGTAGCGGAACGGTCTCATCGCCGGGCCCCGTCCCGGTCGGCGGGCGCGGGGTCCCGGACCTGCCGTATCGCGGCGACGATGTTCGGGTACGCCGCGCACCGGCACAGGTTGCCGCTCATCCGTTCCCGGATCTCCTCGTCGGTCAGCTCGACCTCGGCGTCGAGGTCCTCCGTGACGTGGCTCGGGGCGCCCCGCCCGGCCTCGTCGAGCATCCCCACGACGCTGCACACCTGCCCGGGTGTGCAGTACCCGCACTGGAACGCGTCGGTATCGATGAACGCCTGCTGGACCGGGTGGAGCCCGTCCTCCGACAATCCGGCCGCCGTGACGACGTCCCGTCCGTCCTGTGCCACCGCCAGGGACAGGCAGGAGGTGACCCGGCGGTCGCCGACCAGCACGGTGCACGAACCGCATTGACCGTGGTCACACCCCTTCTTGGGCGAGTAGTTGCCGATCCGGTCGCGCAGCGCGTCCAGCAGCGTGGTCCGCGTGTCCACCGTGAGCTCGTGCTGCGCGCCGTCGACCCGGAGCGTGATGCGCATCTCCATGAGCCGACTGTAGGTGCGCCCGCGGGGTGGGCGCGACCGGTCCGCGGGGGGCGCACGCGGTGGCCGATGTCCGGCATGCGCTTACCCTCGGGTGTCCGGGACCATCCCACCGCGGGCCGCCCGACCGCGACGGAGAGGACGCACACGTGACGACGACGCAGGCCGAGCCCACCGATCCCCTCGAGGTGGCGGAGCGCGTCTTCGGATGGGACGATCTGCGGCCGCCGCAGGCCGAGGCGATCCGGGCGGCGGTGAGCGGCCGCGATGTGCTGGCCGTCCTGCCCACCGGTTACGGCAAGTCGGCGATCTACCAGCTCGCCGGGATCATGGCGGAGGGCCCGTGCATCGTGGTCTCCCCTCTCATCGCGTTGCAGACCGACCAGTGCGAGGGGCTCAACGAGCTCGCCGACGACGCCCCCACCCGATCGCTGGCGATCAACTCCTCGATGGGCGCTCGGGCGCAGGCCGAGGCGTGGGACGATGTCGTCGCCGGGCGCGTCGACTTCGTGTTCCTCACCCCCGAGCAGTTGGCCAAGCCCGAAGTCCTCGACCGCCTCCGCCAGGCGGGCCCGAGCTTCCTCGTCGTGGACGAGGCGCACTGCGTGTCCGCCTGGGGGCACGACTTCCGTCCCGACTACCTCCGCCTCGACACCGCACGTCACCGGATGGGGTCACCGACCGTCATCGCGCTCACCGCGACCGCCTCGACACCGGTGCGGGAGGAGATCCTCGACCGCTTGGCCATGTCCGACGCGCTCGTGCTCGCCGGCGGCTTCGACCGGTCGGAGTTGCACCTCGCCGTGCGGCGCCACGTGGAGGACGACGACAAGAAGGACGCGGTCGTGGAGCGGGCCGTCGAACTGGTCGGTCCCGGGCTGGTCTACACCGCGACCCGCAAGGCCACCGAGGACTACGCGGCTCGCATCGCCGAGCGCTCGGCCGCCGCGGACCGTCCGTTGAGGGTCCGCGCCTATCACGCCGGGCAGAAGGCGGCGGAGCGCGAGGAGACGCTGGGCGCCTTCCTCGACGGTCACCTCGACGTGGTGGTGGCGACGAACGCGTTCGGGATGGGCATCGACAAGGAGGACGTACGGTTCGTCCTCCACGCCGACATCCCCGACTCGCTGGACACCTATTACCAGGAGGCCGGGCGCGCCGGACGCGACGGCGAGCCGGCCACCATCGAACTGCACTACCGCAGCGAGGACCTCGGCCTCCGCAGCTTCTTCTCGTCTCACAGCGCGGACGAGGAGGTGATCCGAGCCGTCGTCCGTCACCTGCGCCGAGCGGACGGGCCGGTGCGACTGAGCAAGCTGAAGAAGGCCGTCGACGCGGGCGGGAAGCGTGTCACGGGCGCGGTCAACCTGCTCGAGGCGGCCGGCCTGCTCTCCTCCGGCAAGAAGGGGCTCGAGCTCGTCGAGGACGTGCGTCCCAAGGAAGCGGTGCGCCGCGCGGAGGAGATGTCCGAGACGCTCGAGAGAATCGATCGCTCCCGGATCGAGATGATGCGCGGGTACGCGGAGACCGACGGGTGTCGACGCCAGTTCCTGCTCGGATACTTCGGTGACGAGCTCGCCGATCCCTGCGGGAACTGCGACACCTGCGACGCCGGAACGGCCGTGGACATCACTCATGATGCGGCGGACTTCCCTCTCCAGTCCGCGGTGGTCCACCGGGAGTGGGGGGCGGGGATCGTCATGAGTGTCGACGACGACCGCCTCACCGTGTTCTTCGAGGAGCAGGGGTACCGGACGCTGTCCCTGGATCTCGTCCGTGAGCAGGAGCTGCTCACGCGGGCGTGACCGTCGGCGAGCCGGGCAGGCCGGCAGCGACGCCGGCGACGGTCTCGAGCCACCACAGCGCGGGCGCGCACGCCGCGGCCAGCGCCACGGCC
>NZ_JAALDU010000464.1 GCF_014145015.1 Dietzia sp. E1
GGGGGCCGGAGGCGGTGTGGCGGTCGCCGCCGCGGTGAGGGATCCGGAGACAAGGACCGTGACGACGACGAGGAGCGCGGTGACCCGCCGGCGGGCGGTCGAGTGGGAGGTCTGATGGTCGCAGGTGGTGATCGGCATGGCGGTGAAAGTAGGGTCGCCGCGCCGCCGGCCGGATCCCCCCGGCACAGTGATCCCGCGGTCACCCCACGGGGGTACCCCGGCAGGGTGAGCCCTGATCTCACTCCTGAGAGGGATGGGCCGGGCGACCGGGCCGCATACCGTCATCGGCATGAGACGAGACAGCACGCTGTCGGCCGGGATCGGCCGCCCCGACATACGCACGGTTTTCCTCGGCGGCGTCCGGCGCTCGGCGTGGGACTACATCGGGGCGGCGGTGGCGATCGTGCTCCTCGCGGTGGGGTGGCCGACGTTCTTCGTGACCCACGACCTGGCTGTGGCAGCCGTGCCGGTCCTGGCCGTGCTGGGCTCGCTCCCGGTGGCCGTCGCCCGTTACCTCCCGTTCGCGTCGTGGGCGGCGGTCACCGTCGCCTGCGCCCTGGCCGTCCCGCTGCACGCCGACCCCGGCTATCCCCTCGGGTGGCCGGTGGTGTTCCACCTGGCGCTGGCGGTGTGCCTGGCGGCCGTCATCCTCATCGAGCCGCTGCCGCGGGTCGCGTTGGCGGTCGCGACGACCGTCGCGCTCATGGCGCTGAACGAGCATTCGCAGGTGAGGTTCGGCTGGATGGTCGGGGTCGCGGCGTTCTCCGCCGTCCTGGTCCTGATCCGCTGGCTGGTGGTGTCCCGCCGTCAACTTCGGAGTTCTCGTGTGCAGTTGGTCCGCGAATCCGCCCGGTCCTCGGAGCAGTCCGACCTGCGCCTACGGGCGGAGGAGCGGAACCACCTCGCCCGCGACCTCCACGACGTGGTGGCGCACCAGATGTCCATGATCGTGGTGCAGGCCCAGTCCGCGCCGTACCGGCTCCAGGGGGTCACGCCCGCGGTCCACGCGGAGTTCGACTCGATAGCCGGGACGGCCCGCGAGGCGCTCGACGAGGTCCGCGGTCTGCTCGGGGTGCTGCGCACGGACGCCGAGTCGCCGGCGGTGGAACCGGTGGGCGCGGACCAGATCGAGCCCACGCTCCGCGCCGCCCGCCGGTCGGGCATGGACATCACGTGGCAGATCACCGGGGAGACCCGCGGCATCGACGAGACCGCCGGGGTCGTCCTGCACCGGGTCCTCCAGGAATCCCTCTCCAATGCCTCGCGGCACGCGCCCGGCGGGCTCGTCGTCGTCACCCTCACGGTCTCCACCGCCGACACCGGTGACGCGCCCCCGGCGGCGACCCTCGAGGTGGACAGCGGCCCGGCGGCTCCCGGCGCGCTCATCGTGCCGGGCAGCGGCGGAGGGACCGGCATCAAGGGCATGTCCGCGCGGGTCCAGGCCGTGGGTGGCGCGTTCACCGCGCTCGCCGCGCCCGACGGCGGCTTCACCGTGTCCGCCACGGTCCCGCTCCGCGCCGGGAAGCGCGCCCGATCGCGGCAGGGGTGACCGGGGCCGGGGTGACCGGGGATAGGGTGACCGGAATGACCATCTCCGTCCTGATCGCCGATGACCAGGCGATGGTCCGCCAGGGCTTCGCCGCGCTGCTCGACGCGCAACCCGATATCGCGGTCATCGGCGACGCCGAGAACGGCGCGGTGGCGGTGGCCAAGGTCGACGCCCTCCGTCCCGACGTGGTGTTCATGGACGTGCGCATGCCGGAGATGGACGGACTCGAGGCCGCGCGCCGGATCCTGGCATCCGGCCTCGACCCGGCACCGCGGATCATCATGCTCACCACGTTCGATCTCGACGACTACGTGTACGAGGCGCTGCGGCTCGGCTGCTCGGGCTTCCTGCTCAAGGACGCCCCGGCCGAGGAGCTGTTCCGCGCGGTGCGGGTGGTGGCCGCCGGGGAGGCGTTGCTGGCGCCTACGGTCACGCGGCGACTGATCCGGGAGACGGTCCTGAGGAACCGGCGGCCGCGGCGCACGGCGCGCGAGCTGGACAGCCTGACCCCGCGGGAGCGCGAGATGGTCGAGCAGATCGCCACCGGACGCTCCAACGCCGAGATCGCGACCGCGCTGTTCATCTCGGAGGAGACGGTCAAGACCCACGTCCGCCGCGTGCTGCAGAAGCTCGCGCTCCGCGACCGGGCGCAGGTGGTGGTCTACGCCTACGAGAACGGCGTGGTCTGAGCCCCCGGGCGAGCCGCCCGGACCCGCGACGGCGTCGGGGGGCGCCGCGGTGGGGGCCACCGCGATGCCGTCGGCGCGGAGTGGCCTTCCCGATCGGGCGCGGGCGGCCCAGGTGGCGGTACGGGGATCGACTACCCTCG
>NZ_JAALDU010000465.1 GCF_014145015.1 Dietzia sp. E1
GGCGGGCGCGCACGCTCTCCGCGTCGGCGAGCTCGCGCCGGCGGGTGACGAGGTCGTCGGCGGCCAGCCGGAACGTCGCGTCGCGCAGGTCGGCCTGGATCGTCTGCGCCCGCCGCGCCACCTCCGCCTGTCGCCCCAGCGGCTTGAGCTGGCGTCGCAGTTCGGTGGTGAGGTCGGTGAGCCGGTCGAGGTTGCCCTGCATCCCGGCGAGTTTGCGCTGCGCCTTCTCCTTGCGGCGGCGGTGCTTGAGGATACCGGCGGCCTCCTCGATGAACGCGCGTCGCTCCTCGGGTTTGGACTCGAGGATCTCGGCGAGCTTGCCCTGGCCGACGATCACGTGCATCTCGCGCCCGATGCCGGAGTCCGACAGCAGTTCCTGCACGTCCATGAGGCGGGCCCGGTCGCCGTTGATCTCGTACTCCGCGGCGCCGTCGCGGAACATCCGGCGGGTCAGGGAGACCTCGGCGTAGTCGATCGGCAGGGCGCCGTCGGAGTTGTCCAGGGTGAGCGTGACCTCGGCGCGGCCGAGCGGCTGCTTACCGGCGGTACCGGCGAAGATGACGTCCTGCATCTTCCCGCCGCGCAGGGTCTTGGCGCTGTGCTCACCCATGACCCACGTCAGCGCGTCCACGACGTTGGATTTGCCCGAGCCGTTGGGGCCGACGACGCAGCAGATGCCGGGCTCGAACTTCAGGGTCGTCGGCGCCGCGAAGGACTTGAAGCCCTTGAGCGTCAACGACTTGAGATACACGGGAGTCGATCCTAGGTCAGCGTTCGACGAATCCCGTCAGTCCGCCTCGCGCCGGTTCGTAGGTGTCGACGACGAGGTCCACGCGTCCGGGGGTGTCGCCACCGCGGAGGAGTTCGCACAGCGCCCGGCACGCCGACTCCGGCCCCTCGGCCACCACGTGGACGCGGCCGTCCGGCTTGTTGGCCGCGTACCCGCTCAGGCCGAGCTCGAGGGCGCGGCTGCGCGTCCACCAGCGGAAGCCCACGCCCTGGACGTGGCCGTGCACCCACGCGACCAGGCGGACCGGGTCCTGACCCGGGGCGCTCACTCGGGATCGCGCCCGGTCTCGAAGTGCAGCGCGACCTCGGTACCCGCGGTGATGGTCCGGCCGACGGTGCACGTGGCGTCGACCGAACGGCGGATCATGTCGAGCACGCGGTCGGCCATCGCCGGGTCCAGGCCCGACAGGTCGAGCTCGTAGGTCTCCTCGAGGCGCGGGTAGCGCTCGTTCTCGCGGTCGGCGTCGCCGGAGACGCGGACGGTCGCGGCGTAGTCGTCGCCGAGGCGGCGGGAGACGGTGAAGTCCGACGCCATGGCCGTGCACGCACCGAGCGCGATCTTGAGCAGCTCGCCCGGGGTGAACACGCCCTCGACATCGGCCGACCCGATCTCGACCCGTGCCCCGCGCGAGGAGGTGCCCACGTAGCGCCGGGTGCCGATCCGGTCGACCCGGAGCTCCGGGCCGGTGCCCGGGGCGGGGGCGTCCCCGGCGGCGGGTGCGGGATCCTGAGGTGCGGGCTGAGGCGTCTGGGTCATGCGGTCATCGTACGACCGGGCGCCGACGCGCCCCGCTCCGGCGGCGGGGCGCGGGCTGGCACACGGGGCAGAAGTGCGAGCCCCGGCTCATGAAGTCCTCGCGCACGACGGCGGTCCCGCAGCGGCTGCACGGCAGGCCCGCGCGGCCGTAGACGTCGAGCGACCGGTCG
>NZ_JAALDU010000466.1 GCF_014145015.1 Dietzia sp. E1
GGCCGCCGTGCTGCGGGCCCGGTGGCCGTCGTCCGAGGTCCGCTACCCGCCGGCCGATGACCCCGCGGCCGACCCGCACGGGATGTGGTCCGGCCCGCGGCGCTGAGGCCGCGGGCCGGGATGCCGTGGGTACGGCGGATCAGCGGGTGTAGTCGGTGGCCTTCTCGTAGCGGCCCTGCTCGTCCCAGACCCGGCGCAGGAGCTGCTCGAGCTCCCACACGTCGCCCTCGCTGCCGAAGTACTTGCGGTCGATCGTGCCGAGCTTGTCCTCGTTCTCGAGGATCTTGCTCCACAGCCGGGCGCGCTCGACCGGGTCGTCGGTGAAGTCCTTGTTGAGGTACTCCCGCGAGTAACGCTTGAGGTTGCCCAGGACGGTGAGGGCCTTGCCGGCGGGGCTGACCAGCGACGCCACGATGGTCACGACGAGCACCACCACGATCACGCCCAGCGACAGCAGCGTGGGCACCTCGACCACGTCGACGTGCTCGCCACCGTTGATGAACGGCAGGTTGTTCTCGTGCAGGGCGTGCAGCACCAGCTTGACGCCGATGAAGCCCAGGATCGCCGCCAGGCCGTACTTGAGGTAGACCAGCCGGTCGAGCAGGCCCTCCAGCAGGAAGTACAGCTGGCGCAGGCCGAGCAGCGAGAACGTGGTGGCGGTGAAGACGATGAAGACGTTCTGGGTGAGGCCGAAGATTGCGGGGATCGAGTCCAGCGCGAACATGATGTCGGTGCCGCCGATGGCGACCATGACGATCATCATGGGCGTCATGACGCGCTTGCCGTTCTCGACGGTGAACAGCTTGTCGTGGTCGTAGTGATCGGTCGCCGGGATGACCTTCTTGGCGAACCGGACCATGACGTTGTCGACCTCGTCGTCGTCCTCGTCATCCTCGGCCAGCAGGCGGCCGGCGGTGACGATGAGGAACAGGCCGAACACGTAGAACAGCGCGCTGAACTGGTTGAGCAGTGCGGCGCCCACGAAGATGAACGCGGTGCGGGCGATGATCGAGAAGACGATGCCGAACAGCAGCGCCTTCTGCTGACCCGCCTTGGGCACCTTGAAGCTCGTCAACAGCAGGAGGAACACGAACAGGTTGTCCACCGAGAGCGCCTTCTCGGTGAGGTACCCGGCGAAGTACTCGATACCCATGTCCGTGCCGCCGAAGATCCACACGGCGAAGCCGAACAGGACCGCGACGCCCACGTAGAGCGAGGACCAGATGGCCGACTCTTTGATCGTGGGAATGTGCTCCTTGCGCACATGGAAGAAGTAGTCGAACAGGAGGAGTGCGACGATCAGGCCGACTGACAACGACCATGCGAGCGGGGTGGCTCCCAACGGGGTTTCCTTTCCGGGGAGGGCCGGTTGACCGGATCATCCTACCCGCGCGCGGCGGTGTCGACCCCCCGACGGATGCTCGCCGCCCGTCGGCACGGATACGTTCGCGCAGGTGGCGGCGCTACTTGCGGCGGCGGATGAACATTGTGTGTCGCGCCTCGACGACCGTCCTGCCGCGGCTGTCGGTCACGACCGCGGTGTGGACCACGCTGGTGCTGGACCGTGTGGTCAGCTGTTCGCGGATCGAGTCCGCCTCCGCGTGCGGCACCTCGACGACGCACCGGAGTCGGCCGCGGCCGGGGGAGCGGAAGTCGATCGTCGCGGACTTGGTCCACACCTGGTAACCGGTGCCGAGCTGCCCGGACAGCAGCGCCCCGTAGAGCACGTCGGTGGCGGCGAACAGCGCGCCGCCGAACGCGGTGCCGTTGGTGTTGGCCGTCCACGGGGCCACGTGCATGTCGAGCTCCCCGCGGGTCCAGTCCGGCGCGACGTGGCGGATGCGGATCCCCGAGCCCAGCAGGGGTGGATAGAGCGAGGCCAGGACCGGGAACGCCCGGGGGCTCGAGGTGTATCGGTGCAGCAGCGTCTTGGGCACGGGGTGAGCTTAACTTACCGGCGGGTCAGTTCGGGGCGGCTGCGATCCGCTGACGAAAACACGAATTCCCTAGACAAAAAGCACCGATTTGTCTAACTTCAGGGGTCCGACCACGGAACCGATCGTGGCCGACGACGAGGAGGCACGTCATGAGGATCATCGTGGATCCGGACCGGTGCGAGGGCCAGGCGGTGTGCGTCGGGCTCGCCCCCGCAGTGTTCGAGCTGGGGGACGACGACGAGGTGGTGCGCGTCATCGTCGACGAGGTCCCCGAGGAGCACGAGAAGCGGGCACGGAAGGCCGTCGCGAAGTGCCCGATGGCTGCTCTCAGAGAGGCCTGACGGGCCACGCCCCCGGATCGCGTCCGGTCAGCGCCAGCGCCGTGTCCCGGGCGGGGACGTCCGGCCCCTCGTAGCCGGGCACCGGGGGATCGAAGAGTTCCGGGGCCGGGTTGTCGGCGAGATCTGCCCGGACGAACTCCAGCACGGCCCGATCGAGCTCGTCGCCCCACCGCAGGTCGATCCGCTGGGAGACGGCGAGATCCCACGCGTGGACGGCGAGGTCGAACACCTGTTGCGCCAGGTAGTGCTTCGCGGGCGCCAGCCCGTAGGACAGGTGCACCTCGTCGTCGTCCGGGGTCCCTCGCCACGCCGCCGCGACCGGCGCCTTCACCGACTCCCAGTCCGCCACCAGCTCCGGCCCCGAGGCGTCGCGCAGGCGACGCAGGCGGTCCTCGAGGTCGTCGGCCACCTCGTCGACCGTGCCGCCGGCGAGCAGGCCCGGCACCCAGAGCTGCTCGTCCACGACGTGGGCCAACACCTCGCGCGTGGTCCAGTCGCTACACGGGGTTGCGGCGTCCCAGTCGGTGACGGCGGGCAGCACCTCGTCGTACAGGTCGGCGGCGCGGGACTGCAGGGCGATCCAGTCGGTCATGCCCCCATCCTGCCGCATTCCCGCACACCGGCACTCGGGCTCGCCCTCCCGAATCCGCTACCTTCCCTCGGGATCCGCTACCCCTGTGGGCATAGCGGATCCGGAGACGGGGTAGCGGATTCTCGCGGATCAGGCGCCGGGCTTCTCGAATCGCTCGCCCGCGCCCATGCGCTGCAGGCGCAGCCACTCGCGGAAGCCCGCCGGATCGCGGCGCGAGACGAGGAAGTACCAGCCGAAGCGCACGATCTCCTGGGGGATGAGGCGCCGGTTGCCGGGCTGGGTGAGGACGTAGCCGCGGTTGCGGTAGGTGAAGTGCCGCTTGACCGGGTCGTCCGGGAACTGCGTGTGCATGCGGCCGCCGAGGATGGGCTTGAACTCGTCCGAGCCCTGCGGGTGGAGGTAGGCGGTGGTCAGGCAGGTGCCGAACGGCAGGCCCGATCGGACGAGGCGGCGGTGCACCTCGACCTCGTCGCCCCGGATGAACAGGCGCAGGTCGGGCACGCCCACGCGGTCCAGGCAGTCGGCGGTGAACAGGGCGCCGTTGAACAGCGACGCGATGCCGGGCAACAGGTCCTCGGCGTTCTCGCCGTCGCCGGCCGCGCCTGAGCCGGTGACCAGCTCCGAGCGCCGGCGCCGCCACACCAGGCCGCGCCGCAGGGGGAAGGCCAGTCGGTCGGGGTCGGCGAGGTCGCACACCACCGGCGAGACCTCGGCCAGGCCGTGGCGGTCCATGCAGCCCAGCAGCGTGGCGAGCACCTCTGGTCCCTCGGGGCGGCCGTCGTCGTCCGCGCACCACACGAGGTCCGCGCCGGTGGCCAGCGCGTGCAGCATGCCCAGTGCGAAGCCGCCCGCGCCGCCGAGATTGTGCTTGGAGCCGATGTACGTGGCCTCGACCGGCTGCGACTCGACGA
>NZ_JAALDU010000467.1 GCF_014145015.1 Dietzia sp. E1
CCAGGTGGTCGATCGGGCGGGTCTGGCCGCACACGACGGCCAGGGACTCGCGCAGCTGCTCGAGCCGGCGGTGGGTGACCACCACGGCCACCACGCGCCGGGCGTCGGCCGCTCCCCGGTCCGCGCCGCCCTCAGCCCTCATGCCGCATCCTGCCGATGTACTCGCCGATCGAGCGCCCGGCCTCGGGGCCCTCGTAGGCGGTGACGATCTCCTCGATGCTCCCGCGTTGGCGGATGCGGCCGTGGTCGATCCACATGGCCGAGTCGCACAGCTGCGCGAGGAACTCGTTGGAGTGGGACGCGAAGACCAGGATCCCCGAGCGGGAGACGAGGTCGGCGAGCTTCACGCGCGCCTTCTTCATGAACTCCGCGTCCACGGCGCCGATGCCCTCGTCGAGCAGAAGGATCTCGGGGTCGATCGAGGTCACCACGCCCATGGCCAGCCGCACGCGCATGCCGGTGGAGTAGGTGCGCAGTGGCATGTCCAGGTAGTCGCCGAGCTCGGTGAAGTCGGCGATCTCGTCGACCTTGGCCTTCATCTGCTTGCGCGTCTGGCCGAGGAACAGGCCGCGGATGATGATGTTCTCGTAGCCGGAGATCTCCGGATCCATGCCCACGCCGAGGTCGAACACGGGCGCCACGCGGCCGCGGATCCGCGCCGCGCCGCGGGTCGGCTCGTAGATGCCGGACAGCAGGCGCAGCAGCGTGGACTTGCCGGCGCCGTTGTGGCCGACCAGGCCGATGCGGTCCCCCTCGCGGAGGGAAAGGGTGATGTCCTTGAGGGCTTCGACGACGACGACGTTGGACGCGTTCCGGCCGATCGCGCCCCCCGCGGAGCCGAGGACCGCCTTCTTGAGGGACCGCGATTTGGCGTCGAAGATCGGGAAATCCACGCACGCGTCCACGCAGTCGATGGACACGCCGCCGGGGGTGGGCGCAGCGGAGCTCATGGGATGTACCTCCTACACCCAGTACGGGACTCGGGAGCGGAACCGGCGCAGCGCCACGAACGCCAGCAGCAGCCCGACGGCCGTGCAGGCCAGGACGACCCACCAGTGGTAGGCGTCGACGGACTGGCCGAGCATGGGCGCCCGGACGATCTCCAGGTAGTGGTAGAGCGGGTTGATCTCGGCGATGCGGGCGCGGTCGGCGATCTGCCCGCCCTGCTCGTACAGCGTCTGCGTGGTCCACACGATGGGGGTCATGTAGAAGAGCAGCTGCACCATCGAGTCCAGCAGCGGGGCGATGTCCCGGAACCGGGTGGCGAGGATGCCGAACAGCATGGACACCCACACGCCGTTGACCATGAGCACCGCCAGCCCCAGCACGGACAGCAGGAGCTCCCAGCCCAGCGGCCGCGGGAACACCAGCATGAGGATCACCCAGATGACCAGGTTGTGGCACAGGAACAGGAACTGCCGCCACACCAGCCGGTAGACGTGGACGCTCAGCGCGCTGGGCAGCTGCTTGATGAGGCCCTCGTTGGCGATGAAGACCTCGGCGCCCTCCTTGATGCAGCCGGAGATGAAGCCCCACATGATGAGGCCCACCGTGACGTGGGGGAGGAACTCGGCGAGCGGGATCTGGAAGAGGATCGAGTACAGCAGGCCCAGCGCCACGGCCATGACGCCGGTGGCGATGGTGATCCACAGCGGGCCCAGCGTGGAGCGGCGGTAGCGCTGCTTGATGTCCTGCCAGCCCAGGGACAGCCACAGCTCGCGCTGGCCGAGCCCCTGGCGCAGGTCGGCCACGGCCCGGCGGAAGGTGTGGGAGTCGTTGACGATCTCGCCCCGCACGCGCTCGTCGGGGAGCGTCGCCGAGGTCGGATCGGGAAGGGACTGGTCCTGCACGAGGGCTCAGCGTACTAGAGGTCCTGCCGGTGGCAGCCCCGCCGCGAGGGCGCGTAGACAGGAGAGATGACGACCAGCACGCAGATCCAGCTCGCGAGCCGTCCCACCGGATGGCCGACCCACGACAATTTCCGCACGGTCACCGTCGACCTCCCCGAGCTCGCCGAGGGCGAGGTCCGGGTGGCCAACGAGTTCATCTCGGTGGATCCATACATGCGGGGCCGGATGAACGAGGGACGCTCCTACATCCCGCCGTTCGAGCTCGACGAGACCATGACCGGCGCGGCCGTGGGCAGGGTCGTCGAGTCCCGCTCGGACGACCACCCCGTCGGCGCGGTGGTCCTGCACAACGACGGCTGGCGCGACGTCGCCCAGGGTGACGCCCGGCAGTTCCGCGTGGTGCAGGAGATGGACGGGGTGCCGATCTCGGCGTACCTCGGCGTCCTGGGGACCACGGGCCTCACCGCGTACGTCGGGCTGTTGCACATCGGCCGGTTCCAGGCCGGCGAGAGCGTGTTCGTCTCCGGCGCGGCCGGGTCGGTCGGTTCGGCGGTGGGGCAGATCGCCACGCTGATGGGCGCCTCGAAGGTCGTCGGCTCGGCCGGCAGCCCGGAGAAGGTGGCCACGTGCATCGAGCGCTACGGGTTCGACGCGGCGATCAACTACAAGGACGGCCCGGTCCGGAAGCTCCTGCGCGAGCATTTCGGCAGCGAGAACGGCGAGGGGATCGACGTCTACTTCGACAACGTCGGCGGCGATCACCTGGAGGCCGCGCTGGATTTGATGAACGACGGCGGCCGCCTGGCCCTGTGCGGCGCGATCAGCTCGTACAACGACGCCGAGCGCAAGCCCGGCCCGGACAACCTCTGGTACGCCATCACGCGTGGGCTGACGCTGCAGGGCTTCACCGCGAACAACTACATGGGTTACTTCAAGGAGTTCGCCGAGAAGGTGGGCCCGTGGGTGGCCTCCGGCGAGCTGAAGTTCGACGAGACGGTGGTCGAGGGGATCGACAACTCGGTCGACGCGTTCCTCGACCTGATGAAGGGCGCCAACACCGGCAAGATGCTCGTCAAGATCTGAAGTCCCCGGGGCTCCCACCGGGCCCGCCCTGCGGTGGGGCAGGCTGGTGGCCATGACGCCGATCCGTCGAGCCGCGCCCGCCACCCGCCTCCGGAGACGGGCCCGCCGCCGTCTCGACACGGTGCGCGCCGCCGCGGACGCCCGGTGGGGGC
>NZ_JAALDU010000046.1 GCF_014145015.1 Dietzia sp. E1
AGTGAACTGTTGGCCGCGTTGACCACCGCGTCCACGTCCATGCGCGTGATGTCGCCATGGTTCAGCTCTATCCGGGCGCGCCTCGTCGTCGTCATACCGTCTCCCTCCGGCGGATCATCGGCGCCGGCGCGCGATCGAGGCGGTCCATCAGCCACATGATGGTCGCCACCTCACCCACCCACGCCAGGCTCACACACCACCCCGCCAGGATGTCGCTGGGGAAGTGCACCCCCAGGTACATCCGGGTGCCGCCGATGGTCGGCACGTACACCGCCGACCCCGCGATCACCGCGGCCCGCCACCGCGTCGGCCACGCCAGGACACACGCGCACCCCGCCAGGGCCGCGCTCGCCATGGCGTGACCGCTGGGGAACGAGAAGCTCTTCTCCTGCACGATGTGCGTGAAGAACGTCGGCCGATCGCGGCGGTACAGGGCCTTGAGCACCGAGTTGATGATCGTCGACCCCACCAGCGACACCGTGAGCAGCGCGGCCGGGCGGCGGCTGCCCCGCACCGACACCAGGTAGGCCGACGTCGCCAACGCGAACAACGGCACCGCCGTGACGCCGCCGAGCTCGGTCACCGCCCGGGCGATCCGCGTGTTGCGGGGCGAGTGCTTGCGCTGCAGCCACATCATCACCGGCTGGTCGAAGGGCAACTTGGCGCCGCTGCGGATGCGCTCGGCCAATTCGACGAACCCGATCACCGGCGTCGCGAACCCCACGAACGCCACCCCGAAGATCGCCCACGTCCCGCGGGGCAGCGGCACGTCCTGACGGTCGACGATGCTGCCGAGCAGTCCGTCCGACGGGTACAGGCGGCGCAGCACGTCTCGAGCCGAGGTCAGGGCCCGGGCGCCACGGGTGGTCGTCGTGCGCGACATGCCCCCAGACTAGGCAGGCTCACCGTGTCCCCGCCCGCGGATCGCGACGAGGCCCGGTGTCCCACGGTTAGGGTGGGCCGGAAGCGACCCGAGAGGCGGAGGACGAATGACCCGGACCCGTGTGGAAGAAGACCTGCTCGGCACCAAGGAGGTCCCGGCGGACGCGTATTACGGCATCCACACGGTCCGCGCCGTCGAGAACTTCCCCATCGCGCCCACCACCGTCAGCGACATCCCCGACTTCGTGCGCGGCATGGTCATGGTGAAGAAGGCGGCCGCTCTGGCCAACCTCGAGATGGGCGTCCTGGACCAGACGGTGGCGGACGCGATCGTCGGGGCGTGCGACGAGATCCTCGTCGACGGGCGCTGCATGGACCAGTTCCCCTCCTGCGTGTACCAGGGCGGCGCCGGCACCTCGGTCAACATGAACACCAACGAGGTGGTGGCCAACCTCGCGCTCGAGCGGCTCGGGCATCCCAAGGGCTCCTACGACATCATCAGCCCCAACGACGACGTCAACAGGTCCCAGTCCACCAACGACGCCTATCCCACCGGGTTCCGCATCGCCCTGTGGCACGCGCTCGAGCGGCTCGAACCGGCGCTCGTCGCGCTGCGGGAGGCCTGCTACGACAAATCCGAGGAATTCCGCGAGGTCCTCAAGATGGGCCGCACCCAGCTCCAGGACGCCGTGCCCATGTCCCTGGGCCAGGAGTTCGGCGGCTTCGCCGTGAACCTCGACGAGGAACTCCACGTGCTCGGCTCCGCCGCCCGCATGCTGCTCGACGTCAACCTCGGCGCCACCGCGATCGGCACCGGCGTCAACACCCCGCCCGACTACCGCCGCGCGGTCATCAACCACCTGCGCGCCGTCACCGGCCTCCCGGTCACCGGCGCGATGAACCTCATCGAGGCGACGAGCGATACCGGCGACTACGTCAACGTCCACGCCGCCCTCAAGCGGACCGCGGTCAAGCTGTCGAAGATCTGCAACGACCTGCGGCTGCTGTCCTCCGGGCCGCGCGCCGGCCTCAACGAGATCAACCTGCCCGAACTGCAGGCGGGGTCGTCGATCATGCCAGCCAAGGTCAACCCCGTGATCCCCGAGGTCGTCAACCAGGTGTGCTTCAAGGTGATCGGCAACGACATGACCGTCACCATGGCAGCGGAGGCCGGGCAGCTCCAGCTCAACGTCATGGAGCCGGTGATCGCCCAGGCGATGTTCGAGTCCATCTCCCTGCTCACCGAGGCCATGGAGACGCTCACCGAGAAGTGCGTCCGCGGGATCACCGCCAACGCCGAGATCTGCCGGGCCAACGTGATGAACTCGATCGGGATCGTCACCTACCTCAACCCCATCATCGGTCACCACAACGGCGACATCGTGGGGCGCGAGTGCGCTCGCTCCGGCCGCGGGGTGCGCGAGGTCGTACTGGAGATGGGCCTGCTGTCCGCGGAGGAACTCGACGACATCCTGTCCCCGGCCAACCTGCTTCGTCCCCGGTACAAGGGGCGCTCGGCCAAGAACGTCGTGGCGCAGCCGGGGCAGGACACGACCGGACCGACGGGCTGAGGTCGTCCGGCCGCGAGGGGTCGTCTCGCGGCGGCCGTGGCGGCGCGGTCAGGGCTGAGCGGCGAGTAGTTAGCCTGCCAAGGGGCTGATTCCGGGCGCGGGGACCGCTACCGTCGGCTCATGACCTCTCCCACATCACGCGTCGTCGCCGGACGCGAGATCACCTTCCCGATTCCCGTCGTGTCCGCCTCGGTCTCGGGCGCGGCCTTCCTCGCGCGGTCCGCCGTCGTGCGCAGGCTCATCGCCGGCGGGCGGCAGTCCGCCGTGATCGAGGCCGCGGGCGCCGAGCCTGTCTCGCTGCCCGGCGGGCGCACCCCGGCGATCATGATCCACGTCCGCTACCACGACGTGCCGGGCAACGTCCTGGGCGCATATCACGAGATCGGTCTGGCGTTCCAGCTCACCGTGCCCGGCGCGGGGACGCTGGTGCACATCCACGAGCTGCCGGTCGACCAGAACTTCACCCTGGCGGCGGGCAACGAGCTGTGGGGCTTCCCCAAGTGGAAGGGCGACATGGTCGGCACCGCCGGAGGCGCCCTCGACGACGCGCGGCTGGGCGCCGTGGGCTCGGCCGGAGCGGGAGGCGTCGACCTCCGGCTCGACACGCGCGTGGGCCTGCCGATCCCCGGCCGC
>NZ_JAALDU010000468.1 GCF_014145015.1 Dietzia sp. E1
CGCGCTGCTTCTCGCAGCGCGCCCCCCGTGGGCGGTGGTGTCAGTAGTTCCAGTCGCCCTGACCGTCGAAGGCGCCGAAGGGTCGTCCGGGGCCGTTCTTGACGATGAACGGGTCGCCGTTGCGGGTGGAGTCGTAGTACCAGCGGGCGTCCTCGGGGCTGACGTTGATGCAGCCGTGGGAGACGTTCCGGACGCCCTGGTCGGCCACGGACCACGGGGCTGAGTGGATGTAGATGCCGTCGTAGCTGAGCCGGACGGCGTCGTTGACGATCGAGTTG
>NZ_JAALDU010000469.1 GCF_014145015.1 Dietzia sp. E1
GGTCGTCGAACTCGGCGATCACGGCGTCGCCGGTGCGGAAGGACTGTTGGCGCTTGCCGCCGGCCCACACGGTGACGGAGGTGTTGACGGGCCAGAACTGGTGGGGGCGCCAGCGCACCTCCCGGTCGCTCACCCAGTAGAACTTGCCCGCCACCGGTGGTTCGGTGCGGATGCCGATGGTTGCCTCGGCGCGGGCACGGTCGGTGATGGGTCGGTCGAAGAAGAACATGACCGGCTGCGCGACGCCCACGACCTCGTTGGGGGTCGGGAAGACGGTGACGTCGCCGTACTCGGGTGCCGGGCGGGCGGGGCCGATGACCGGGTAGGTGAGGACGGGCTGCGCGGGCACCCCCGGGATGGCGGGCGTCGGCAGCGGGGCGTTCTCGAGCTGGGGGACGCCGGGCGGGCTCAGCGGCATGACGGACTGGGCCTGCGCGGCGGGGGCGGCCCCGGTGGCAGCCGGGACGCCCAGGACGAGGACGGCCGCAGCGAGGATCGCGGCGGCTGCCGAGGAGCGGGGGTGTCTGGGCATGAGGGGCTCCTGGGGACGGACGGGGTTCTCTACGGTCTCGCTCAGACTTCTACAAGGAGATGTCGTGCGCCACAACCGAAGTGTTTCCCGGGGGCCCTGCCCCGGGCGCCCGGGGACCCGGTGTCAGTAGTTCCAGTCGCCCTGTCCGTCGAAGGCGCCGAACTGCCGGCCGGGGCCGTTCACCACGATGAACGGGTCACCGTTGCCGGTGTTGTCGTAGTACCAGGCCGCGTCCTCGGGGCTGACGTTGATGCACCCGTGGGAGACGTTGCGGACGCCCTGGTCGGCGACCGACCACGGGGCGGAGTGGATGAAGATGCCGTCGTAGCTGAGTCGAACGCCGTTTTCGACGGTCGTGTCGTAGCCGCCGGCGTCCATCGCCAGGCCCCAGGTGGAGGAGTCCATGCGCACCTGGCGGTCGCGCCAGCCGTTGTAGTAGATCCCGTTGTGGGTGGGGAAGGCGTCGCGGCCGGCGGAGGCGCGCATGGTGCGGATGACCTCGCCGTTCCGGGTGACGGTGACGAGGTGGGTGTTGTCGTCGTAGGTGGAGACGATCGCGTCGCCGGTGCGGAAGGCGTGCTCGCGGCCGCCCGCCCACACGGTGACGGAGGTGTGGGCCGGCCAGAACTCGTGCGGGCGCCAGCGCAGTTCGGTGTCGCTCACCCAGTAGAACTTGCCCTCGACCGCGGGGGCGGTCCGGATCGCCACGGAGGCCTCGGCGCGGGCGCGGTCGGTGACGGGGCCGTCGAAGTGGATCATCACCGGCTGTGCGACGCCGACCGTCTCGCCCGGGGTGGGGTAGACGGAGGCGACGCCGACCTCGGCGGCGGCGCGCGCCTGTGCGGGGACGGGGATCGTGAGGACCCCCACGCCGGGTAGCGGGGGCGTGGGGACGGGGGCGGATTCGGAGCCGAACGCGCCGACCGATCCGGTGGATCCGGTGTAGCCGGCGAGTGACTGCCCGGAGGCGGCGGGGGAGAGGCCGACGACGACGAGGCCTGCCGTGGCCAGAAGCGGGGCGATGATCCGGGGTCGGCGCGACATCGGTCTCCTCGGTGCGGCGCCGCGACGAGGCGGCGGGGCGGGGCGACGCGGGCGCACGGGCGGGCCGGAGTGGTGTAGTCCCATGCGCCACATCAGTAACAGGAGCAACAATACCCTCGCCTCGTCCCGCCTGTACATCCCGTGGGGCGCAGGGCATCCCGGGGCGCCGCGGACCCGCGGGTGCGACTCGCGGACCCGCGCCACGCAACCGTCCCAACGTTCGTTGGTAATGGCGATCGTAGAAGCGCTGGTAGGCACGCCGCGATCTCTTATTGACCGTAAGTCAGCGACAGAATGCCTGCTCATGGGGTTGATGTGTTCTCGGATGCAACATATGGTCGACGCAGTCACCGCCTGAGGGGTCGGTGGCGAGAGTGAAGTGGTTGCTGAGGGGCTGCGACTTCACACTTCAGAGGGGCCGGTCGTGAGACCGGGGCACCTGGGGGGGGTGCCACCCGCAGCCTTGTAAGGCAGCGAGGAAGGCCGGATCGTGCTCGATCCGCCGGATAGAGGAACGGCGTCGGATGCTGAGGGGCTCCGGCGCCGTTCCCGTCTGTGCCGGCGAGCATCGGCGGGCTCAGTCTTCGGCGGGCCCGGTCATCGGCGGGTCGTGTCGCCGGCTGTCAGGCGAGGATGCGCTGTGCCACCCGGTGGAGTCCGCTCAGCGCTGACGCCTCGGCGTCGGGCGACCGCGGGGTCTCCGGCTTGAGCAGGGTGATGTGCCACAGTTCGTCGCCCGCCACCAGGATGGTGTGTACCTCGACTCCGCCGCCGGTCGGCGCCGCCACGCAGTCGATGTAGACCGTGGCCAGGTCCGGTCGGACCGGTGCGGGCGCCCCGGGGGCCGCCGGCGCCGCGTCCTGGATCGCCGCGGCGTCGCTCCCGCGCACCTCGGAACAGGCGTAGCGCACCCCGAGGAGCGTGGCCTGACCGGCCAGGGCCGCCTCCGCCCC
>NZ_JAALDU010000470.1 GCF_014145015.1 Dietzia sp. E1
GGCGGGGTCGGTGGGGGCGGGGTGAGTGGGCCCAGCGTCGGTGGGGGCGGTGAGTGCGTTCTTGACCGTGGTGACGATGTCACGGAAGAACAGGGCTCCGCCGCGCAGGGAGTCGACGACGGCGAGGTGGACCGGCCCCTCCGGCTGCGGTCGCTCCAGGGGCAGGGTGGCGCCGGCGGAATCGGCCGGGTGCAGGGAGACCCAGCCGTCGCGGGCTCCGGCACGTCCGCGCCCGCTCCAGATGACCTCTCCCCCGGCCAGGAGTTCGTCGAGCATCGCCGGGGAGTAGTCGCTCACCCGGGGCGCCAGGACGAGCGGTTCGAGGGCGGAGGCGGGAAGCGCGAGCCCGTCGAGTTGCTCGATCACCGCGAGCAACCCGTCGACGCCGGATTCGGCGCCCGAGCCCAGGCTCTGCCACCCGGGCAGGAAGCGGCCCAGCGCGGAGTGGGACACCGGTTCGATCTGCGAGCGCAGCGCCGCCAGCGATCGGCGGCGGATGTGGCGCAGCACCTCGGCGTCGCACCACTCGGGTCCCGTCGCGCCGGGGCGGAACTCGCCGGCCAGCAGCGTGCCGGAGGAGTTGAGCCTGTCGAGCACGCCGCGTACGACCGCCACGCCGAGTCCGAATCGCTCGGCGACCGCCTCGACCGAGAAGGGCCCGTGGGTGCGCGCGTAGCGGCGGATCAGCTCGCCCAGCGGGTCGTCGACATCGCCGAGGAAGGCCGACGGCACACCGGGCGGAGGCGGGACGCCGAGGCCGTCGCGGAGCCGGGCCACGTCCTCGACTCCGGCCCACCAGCTGCGGCCGGAGTGCTCCACCGGCACGATCCGCCACGTCCGGGCCAAGTCGTCGAGCCAGCCCGGGACGGCCTGGGGATCGGCGGACCGTGCGGTGATCTCGTCGACGGTGAGCGGGCCGAGCAGCCGGAGCAGGTCGACCACCGCCTCCGCGTCGCGCGCCGCGCGCTCGGGCTCGAGATGCTGCAGGCGTCGCTCGATCGAGTCGAGGACCTCCACGTCGAGCAGTTCGCGCAGCTCGACGCGGCCCAGTAGCTGACCGAGCAGGCCGGGATCGATGCTCAGTGCGGCGGCCCGCTTCTCGGCGAGCGGGGAGTCGCCCTCGTAGAGGAAGGCGCCGACGTAGTCGAAGAGCAGCGACTGCGCGAACGGCGAGGCGCCGGGCGTGTCCACCTCGACGATCCGCACGCTGCGCGACTCGATCTCCCCCAGCAGCCGCTCGAGCGCGGGCACGTCGTAGACGTCCTGGAGGCACTCGCGCACCGCCTCGAGGATCATCGGGAAGTCCGGATACCTCCGCGCGACGTCGAGCAGCTGCGCGGACTTCTGCCGCTGCTGCCACAGCGGGGCCCGCCGGCCCGGATCCAGCCGCGGGAACAGCAGGGCGCGTGCGGAACACTCGCGGAAGCGCGAGGCGAACAGCGCCGACCCGCCCACGTGCCGGGTCACCAGATCGACCGCCTCCTCCGCAGAGATCGCGAACGTCTCGGCTCCCGGGCGCGCGGCCCCCTCGCCGTCGTCACCCGTATCGGGGACCCGGAGGATGATGCCGTCGTCGGACACCACCGGCACCGCGTCGAAGCCGTGCGCGGCGGCCAGCCGGGCGCGCACCGCCTCCGCCCACGGCCAGTGCACCCGCGCGCCGAACGGCGAGTGCAGCACGATCCGCCAGTCCCCCACCTCGTCGCGGAACCGCTCCACGACCAGGGTCGTGTCGCTGGGCACGTGGCCGGTCGCCTCGCGCTGATCGGCCAGATACCGCCGCAGGTTGGCGGCGGCATAGGTGTCGAGGCCGGCCGCGTCCAGGCGCGCGGTGACCTCCGCCTCCGACCCGGCCGACACCTCGCGAAGGAACCCGCCGAGGGCGCGGCCGAGTTCGGCGGGCCGGCCCTGGTCGTCGCCCAGCCAGAACGGCAGCCGTCCGGTCCCGCCGGGCGCGGGAGAGACCAGCACGCGGTCATGGGTGATCTCCTCGACGCGCCAACTCGACGCGCCCAGGGCGAACACGTCGCCGACCCGCGATTCGTAGACCATCTCCTCGTCGAGCTCGCCGACGCGGGTGGCCTTCTCCCCCACCATGAACACGCCGAACAGGCCGCGGTCCGGGATCGTGCCGCCGGAGGTGACGGCCAGTCGCTGGGCGCCGGGCCGGCCGGTGAGGGTGCCGGCGTCGCGGTCCCACACTAGGCGCGGCTTGAGCTCCGCGAAATCCGCGGACGGGTACTTGCCGGCGAGCATGTCGAGGGTGGCCTCGAACGCCGATCGCGGCAGCCCGGCGTACGGGGCGGTGCGCCGGACGGCCGAGAACCACTCCTCCACGTCGATGGGCTCGAGCGCGCACGCGGCCACGGTCTGCTGCGCCAGCACGTCGAGCGGGTTGGCGATCACCGTGAGTTCCTCGATCGCGCCCGCGAGCATCCGCTCGACCGTCACCGCGCTGTGCACGAGATCAGCGCGGTGCTTGGGGTAGACAACGGCCCGTGAGACCTCGCCGACCTGGTGGCCCGCGCGGCCCACGCGCTGCAGCCCCGAGGCCACCGACGGCGGGGACTCGACCTGCACGACCAGATCCACCGCTCCCATGTCGATACCCAGCTCGAGCGAGGAGGTCGCCACCACCGCGCGGAGCCGGCCCGATTTGAGTGCGTCCTCGATGATCGCCCGGCGTTCCTTGGACACCGACCCGTGGTGGGCCATGGCCAGTTCCGGCGGCGCCCCGCGCGAGACCTCCGACGGCACCATGAGCTGCGCGGGCGGCCGGGCGGGGGGCTCGGGGAGCGAGCCCGGGTCGGTGTCCTCGGCGTAGATCTCGTTGAGCCTCGCGGTGAGCCGCTCGGCCAGGCGCCGCGAGTTGACGAACACGATCGTCGAGCGGTGGGCGGTCACGAGGTCCACGACCTGGCGCTCCACGTGCGGCCAGATGGAGCCCTGACCCGGGGTGCCGGCCGGCGCGGTGACCTCCGGGGCCGAGGAGGACAGGTCCGCCATGTCCTCCACCGGCACGCGAACCGACAGCTCGAAGCCCTTGTCCGACCCGGGCGCCACGATCGTGGTGGGCCGCTCCCCCGCGAGGAAGCGGGCGACCTCGCTGTGCGGCCGCACCGTCGCCGACAGCCCCACCCGCTGCGCGGGTGTATCGAGCAGCTCGTCGAGTCGCTCGAGGCTGAGGGCGAGATGCGCCCCGCGCTTGCTGCCGGCGACCGCGTGGATCTCGTCGATGATGACCGTGTCCACCGTGGCGAGGGTCCCCCGCGCGGCGGAGGTGAGGAGCAGGAACAGCGACTCCGGGGTGGTCACGAGGATGTGCGGCGGCCGGGCGCGCTGGCGGCGACGCTCGTCCGGCGGGGTGTCACCGGTGCGGATCCCGACGGTGACATCCGGCGTCGGCACCCCCATCGACGCGGCCTCGCGGGCGATCCCCGCGAGCGGCGCGCGCAGGTTGCGCTCGACGTCCACCGCGAGGGCCTTGAGCGGCGAGATGTAGAGGACGCGCGTGCCCGGGCCGGGGTCCGGCGCGCCGTCCCGGTCGCCCAGCAGCAGACCGTCGAGCGCGGCGAGGAACGCCGACAGGGTCTTGCCCGAGCCGGTGGGCGCCACGACCAGGGTGTGCGATCCGCCGGCGAGCGCGGTCCACGCCCCCTCCTGGGCCGCGGTGGGCGCGTCGAACGCACCACGGAACCAGGAGGCGGTGGCCGGGTGGAACCGGTCCAGGGCGGCGGGCATGAACTCATGATGGCCTACGCCTACGACAGGACGCCCCACGACAGGGCGGCCGACGACACAGGCCGCCGCGCGCCGCCTGCTCCGTAGAGTGACGGCATGCGCGAACTCAGCGACCACGACCTGGCCTACCACCTCGCCACGGGCATCGGGGACATCGTCCGGGGCACCCGGGCCGGCGGGTTGCTGCACGGGCGGTCGCTCGCTCGGGTCGCCAACGAGGTCGCCCAGAACTGGACCGACGAGGTGCTCGCGGTGCACCGGCCGGACGACGGCACCCTGTCGGAGGGCGTCACCGACGACCTGAGTCGCCTGGACAAGTCGCGCGTGTGGATCATCGACGTGATCGACGGGACCAAGGAGTTCTCGACCGGCCGCTCGGACTGGTCGGTGCACGTGGCGCTCGTGGTGGACGGCCGGCCCGCCCTCGCCTCGGTGGGTCTGCCCGACTCGGGCCGGGTGTTCCGGTCGGATCAGGTCGACCACGTCGACGGGCCGCCCTCCGGCACGATGGTGATCAGCCGCAACAACCCGCCGGCCGGCGTGCACGAGATCGCCGACGAGCTCGGGCTGCGCGTGCGTCCGATGGGCTCCGCCGGGGCCAAGATGCTCTCGGTGCTGCTCGGCGACGCCGATGTCTATCTCCACGCCGGCGGGCAGTACGAGTGGGACCAGGCCGCTCCGGTCGCGGTGGCGCTGGCGTCCGGGTTGCACGCGTCCCGGCCCGACGGCTCGCCGATCGAGTTCAACAAGTCCGACGCCCATTCCCCGGACATTCTCGTGTGTCGGCCGGATCTCACGGAGAAGGTGCTGGCCGCCACGGCGGGCTGGTCGGTGTGAGCCGGGTGGGGTCGGTGTGAGCCGGGTGGGGTCTGCCCCCGGAATTTCAGTAGACTCCGCCTCATGACCGTCCCCACCCCGTACGAGGATCTGCTCCGGCTCGTCCTGGAAGAGGGCACCCCGAAGGCGGATCGCACGGGAACGGGCACGCGGAGCCTGTTCGGCCACCAGCTGCGCTACGACCTGTCCCGCGGCTTCCCCCTCCTCACGACCAAGCGGGTCCACTTCAAGTCGGTCGCCTACGAGTTGCTGTGGTTCCTGCGTGGCGACTCGAATGTGCGGTGGCTGCAGGACCACGGCGTGAGCATCTGGGACGAGTGGGCGGACGAGGCCGGCGAGCTCGGCCCGGTCTACGGCGTCCAGTGGCGGTCGTGGCCCACCCCGGACGGCCGGCACATCGACCAAATCGCGGCGGCCGTGGACCTGCTGCGTACGGACCCGGATTCGCGGCGCAACATCGTCAGCGCGTGGAACGTCAGCGAGCTCTCGCAGATGGCGCTGCCGCCGTGTCACCTGCTGTTCCAGTTCTACGTGGCCGACGGCAAGCTCAGCTGCCAGCTCTACCAGCGCAGCGCCGACCTCTTCCTGGGCGTGCCGTTCAACATCGCCTCGTACTCCCTGCTCACTCACATGGTCGCCCAACAGGTGGGCCTCGAGGTGGGCGAGTTCATCTGGACGGGCGGTGACTGCCACATCTATGACAACCACGTCGAGCAGGTGCGCACCCAGCTGGAGCGTGAGCCGTACCCGTACCCGGAGCTGCGGCTGCGGAAGGCGGAGTCGATCTTCGACTACCGTTTCGAGGACTTCGAGATCGTCGGCTACGAGCACCACCCGGGCATCAAGGCCCCGGTCGCGGTCTGAGCCGGCGCCGTGGCGGTGCGGATGGTGTGGGCGCAGGCCCGCGGCGGGGTGATCGGTGACGGCCGCGACATGCCGTGGCACATTCCGGAGGACCTGGCCTTCTTCAAGCAGGCCACCGTCGGGCGTCCCGTGGTGATGGGCCGCGCGACGTGGGACTCCCTGCCGGAGCGGTTCCGCCCCCTCCCGGGGCGCCGCAACATCGTGTGCACGCGGGACGCCGGGTGGGCGGCCGACGGCGCCGAGCGCGCCGGGTCAGTGGACGCCGCGTTGGCCTCGGCGGGTCGCGACGCGGTCGTGATGGGCGGCGGTCAGGTCTACGCCGCCGCGCTGCCCGCGGCCGACGAGTGCCTGGTGACCGAGATCGACGCCGACGCGCACGGGACCGTGCTGGCGCCCACGTTGGACGCGGCGTGGGAGCGGGTGGAGGTCGGCGAGTGGATCACCGATCCGCGGAGCCGCGTCGACGGGTACGACGACGAGGTGCGGCACCGGCACACCGTGTGGCGTCGCCGGGAGCGCTAGAACCACTTCCAGGTCTTGGGGATCTTCTCCCCCGCGGCGAGGATCTTGATCTTGGCGGTGGCCATGAAGCCGTTGATCTCGATGTCGAGGTGCGGGCCGCCGTGGACCTCGTAGCGTCCCTCGTCGATCTTGAGATCGGTCATCGTCCGGTTCCCGGTGATCGTGACCGAGACGCCCGGCGGGAGCAGCACCCGGGCGTTGGCGGCCCACAGGTCCAGCTGGAGGTGCGTGCGGGGGCGGTCGACGACGGCCTCGCGGGCGTCGAGGTAGATCTCCCCCATCCACGAGGTGAGCCGGTAGTCGTCCGGTAGCATCCACCGCCCCTCGCGCTTGAGGGTGTCGAAGATCGAGGTGGTCTTCTGGCCCTGGTCCACGACGATGGCGGCGCCGGGTCGGGAGGCGGGCGGGCCCGCGCGGTGCGCGGCGGGTGGGGCGGCCGGGTCGGGATCGGCGGGCAGTCCGCTCAGGGCCACCTCGAGTTCGGCGGGGCAGGTGGCCGCCCAGATCTTGGCGGCACGGTCGGAGAACTCGGCGAGCGAGAGCTCACCGCGCCCCACCATCGCCTCCAGTCGCCGTTGGGCCAGTGCTCTGGGGTCGTTGTCCTGCTCCGGATCCATGGCCACAGATTACCCAGCGACCGGATGCCCGGTGGGATGGCCCGGAACGCGAGACCCCGCCGGCCCGCCGACTGCGCCGGCGAACCCGCGGGGTGCGTGTGGGCCCGGAGCGCGGGCCACCGTGGTCAGTCCTCGTGGACGATGATGCCGCGCACCATGCCCTCGCCGCCCGCCTCCATCATCTCGTAGCCCTCGTTGACCTGGTCGAGGGTGAAGCGGTGGGTGACGAGCTCCTCGAGCTTGAGCTGCTTCTCGTCCCACAGACGCAGGATGTTGGGGATGTCGTGGAACGCGTTGGCCGACCCGAAGAGCGATCCCTTGATGACCTTCTCGTACTGGGAGACGAACAGGCCGGTGAGGTTGATCGACTGGTTGTCGAGGCCACCCATTGAGGTGAGCACCACGACGCCGCGCTTACCGACCATGTCGACGGCGTCGGCGGTGACCTTGGCGTCGGCCACGCCGATCGTGATGATGGCCTTCTCCGCCATGAGGCCCCAGGTCATCCCGGGCAGCTCGGCCTTGGCCTGCTCGACGTCCGTGTAGACGTGGGTGGCACCGAACTCCTCGGCCTTGGCGAGCTTGGTCTCGTCGGTGTCGATCGCGAGGATGAAGCGGGCGCCGGCGTGCTTGGCCCCCTGGATCGCGTTGATGCCGATGCCACCGATGCCGAAGACCACGACGGTGTCGCCGGCCTTGACGTCGGCGGAGTAGACCGCCGAGCCCCACCCCGTGGTGACACCGCAGCCGACGAGCGCGGCGACCTCGAAGGGGATCCAGTCCTGGATCTTGACCACCGAGTTCATGTTGGCGACGGTGTACTGCGAGAACGTCCCGAGCGTGCACATGGCGCCGGCGGTCTCGCCGTTGTCCAGGGCGAAGGGGTACCGGCCGTCGGCCATGACGCCGAACATGCCGTTCAGGCCGCCGTCGCAGAGGTTGGACATACCGCGGGCGCACGCCGGGCACTTGCCGCAGGCGGGGATGAACGAGCCCACCACGTGGTCACCGGGCTGGACGTGCGTGACGCCCTCACCGACGGCCTCGACCACGCCCGCGCCCTCGTGCCCCAGGACGATCGGGAGCCGACCGGGCAGGTCCCCGGTCCGCATGTGCAGGTCCGAGTGGCACAGGCCGGCGACCTTCCACTTGACCAGCACCTCACCGAAGTGGGGTCCGTCGAGCTCGGCCTCGACGATCTCGAACGGCTTACCGAGCTCACGGGCGATTACGGCCTTGGTCTTCACTGCGACTCCCTCCGGGCGCGACGGTGGTGATCCCCGTCACTGGAACGTGTTCTCGTCACACTAACCCCGGTACTGACATCTGTGGGGTGGCTACAAGAACGTGTTCTCGCCCCGGAGGGAGCGCGGTGCGGACCCGGGGTCCCGGGTCCGTGCGGGGTCTCAGACCTGCGCGTCGCCCTGCTGGGCCTGCGCCTCCTCGACGGCCTTGCGGACCTCGTCCATGTCGAGTCCCTTGATCTGCTCGACCAGGTCGTCCAGGGCCTGCTCCGGGATCGCACCCGAGTGACGGAACACGGCGATGCCCTCACGGAACGCCATGAGCGTCGGGATCGACTGGATCTGCAGCATCGCGCCGAGCTGCTGCTCGGCGTCGGTGTCGACCTTGGCGAAGGTCACCTCGGGGTTCTTGCCCGAGACCTTCTCGTAGACCGGGCCGAAGGCCTTGCACGGGCCACACCACTCGGCCCAGAAGTCCACCAGGACGATGTCGTTCTCGGTGACGGTCTTCTCGAACTCGGCGGTCGTGATGTCGACGGTGCTCATACGAATGCCCTCCTTGCGCGTACGGGGCGACTCTCGACCCGTCTGCTCGTCGCCAGCCTACGGATCGCGTGGGCCGACGACGAGATTCCCCGGCCACCGATACCCGTCTGGGTATCGACGGCCGCTCACCCAGGGCAACGTACACGGAGTGGGGTTATTCCCCGGACACCCCCGCGTCGCGGTCCGCCCGCGACTCAGCGGAGGGGCGGCGAGTCGAGCACCTCGGCCAGGAACCACTCGAGCTGGTCGAGGAACACGGCGTTGTCGTCGCCGGCGACCATGTGACCGGCGTCCGCGACCTCGGTGGTGCGGGCGTGCGGGAGCAGTTCGAGCAGATGCTGCACGGACTCGTCGCTGACGATGTCCGAGGCCGACCCGCGGATGAGCAGGGTGGGCTGCGTGATCTTCGGGACGAGCTCCTCGAAGAAGGCGTTGCCGATCTCGGTGTTGTCGGCCGAGGCGTTGCCGGCGAAGCGGGGGTCCCAGTGCCAGTGCCACCGCCCGTCCTCGCGCAGCCGCAGGTTCTTGCGCAGCCCCTCGGGGTTCGGGGGCCGCTTGCGGTGGGGCTGGTAGGCGGCGATCGCGTCCGCGGCCTCCTCGAGGCTCGCGAACCCGTTGAACCCGGAGCGCATGAACTCCCCCACCCTCTCGACGCCTTTAGCCTCGAGTCTGGGGGTGACGTCGACCAGGACGAGCGCGCGGGCGACGTCCTTTCCGGTGCCCAGCGAGAGCATCGCGGTCATCCCGCCGAGTGACGCGCCGACGACGACCGGACGCCGCTCGGGGAACCGCTCTGCGACGATCGCCTCGAGATCGGCGGCGAGGCGATGGATGTCGTAGTCACCCTCCGGGTCCCAGTCGCTGTCGCCGTGCCCGCGCGCATCCATCGCGGTGACGCGGTAGCCCTCGGCGGCCAGGCGGCGGGAGGCCCGGCTCCAGGCGTGGCGGGTCTGCGCACCGCCGTGGAGCATGAGGATCTCGTCGACGGGCTCGGTGGGCCGGCCGTCCGGTCCGTGCGGTTCCCAGACCTCCCCGACCAGTCGGACGCCGTCCTCGCGCTCGACCGCGAACTGCTGTGGCTCGACGGTGGTCTCAGTACTCGGCATGTGCGTGCCTCCCGGGCCGTCGCCCACCCTCTCGGCGGAACGTGTTCTATCTGTGTTCTACCACGCCCGCTCGGCGACCATCCGCGCGGCGAGGTCTTCGGCCACCGCCAGGACGGTGTAATACGGACCGCATCGCGGCAGCGACGGCAGGACCGACGCGTCGGCCACCCGCACTCCCTCCACCCCGAGCACCCGACCGGAGTCGTCGCACACCTCCCCGATCCGCGCCGCGCCCGACAGGTGGTGGGAGGTCGAGCGGGTGACGGCGCCGTCGATGCCCAGGCGTTCCGCCACGAACGCCGTCGCCTCGGCCAGCGCCGTCGCGTCGCGCGGGTCGTCCGGGAGGTCCACGCTCCCGTCGGCGTGCACCCGCCCCCGTCCGACGGGGTTCATCAGTGCCACCCCGACACGGTGCGGCACCTCGCCGAGGCCGGGGATCACGCGGTGCATCGGGACCGCGTAGGGGCGCACCTCGATCTCCGGCACCCACCCGCGCTCCCGCACAGGGAGGGCGAGCCGCACCACGTGGGAGAGCAGGGGCGGCAGCCCGCCGGCCGCGTCGGGCCCGGCGCCCGCCC
>NZ_JAALDU010000471.1 GCF_014145015.1 Dietzia sp. E1
CCAGGCGCATCTCGCGGATCTGCTCGGCCTGCCGCATCCGCAGTACGTCCACGTGCCGCTCGCGGTGAACGCCGCCGGTGAGCGGCTGGCCAAGCGGGACGGCGCGGTGACCCTGGCCGACCTGGCGCAGGAGGGGACGACGACGAGGGCCGCGATCGCCCGGATCGTGGCCTCGCTCGGTGGGCCGGAGGGCGCGGACTCGATCGAGGCGTTGCGTGGGGTTGTCACGGCCGAGTCCCTGCGATCCGGTCCCTGGGTGGTGGCCTGACCCCGCGGGCCGGATTCGTCGCGGGCGCGCGTCTGCCCGGATAATCGTCGCTCGTGACCACTTCATCGCAGACTCCCGAGCCCCGGGACCCGCGCGGTACCGGGTTATCAGAAGGGACTGGGCGGCCGGACGGGATCACTCCCGAGCCGGCGCGCAGCACCCAGACCCCCGACCGCACCCAGACCCCCGGCCCCGCCCGCGCGGCGTTCGCCACCCTCGGCAGCCCCTACTTCGGCTACCTCATCGCCCTGTTCGTCGGCGTGATGCTCATCAGCAACGTCACCGGGACCAAGGGCGTCCTCCTCTTCCCCGACCTGTCGTTCCAGCTCGGGTTCCTGTCCGTCGACGGGCTCGTGACCGACGGCGCCTTCCTGCTCTTCCCGCTGGCCTACGTGCTCGGCGACGTGATCAGCGAGGTGTACGGCTTCCGCGCGATGCGCCAGGTCGTGCTGTCGGGGTTCGCGGTCCTCGCCCTGGCCGCGTTGAGTTTCACCGCCACCGTGCACCTGCCCGCCGCGCCGTTCTACGAGAACCAGGACGCGTTCGAGGCGGTCGCCGGGGTCGTCCCGCAGTTCTTCCTCGCGGGACTCGCCGGGTACGTGGTGGGCGAGCTGCTCAACTCGTACGTCCTCGTGTGGATGAAGCGGCGCACCGGCGAGCGCAGTCTGTGGGCGAGGCTGCTGGGCTCGACCGTGGTCGGCCAGCTCGCCGACACGATGGTCTTCTGCACGATCGCCGCCCCGGCACTGGGCATGGCGCTCTGGTCGGGTGACTACTGGAACTACGTCGTCATCGGGTTCGTCTGGAAGACCCTCGTCGAGGCGGTGCTGCTGCCCGTGACGTACCTGGTCATCGCGTGGATCAAGAAGCGCGAGCCCAGCTACCAGGCCGCACTGTCCGGGCCGGCCGTGTCACAATCGGCGGCATGACCCCGCCCCACGGCAGCCCGCGCGCCGTGACGGTCCTCGGCGCGACCGTCGACGACCAGACCCGCTGCGTCCACTACGCCAGCCCGTTGGACATCGTCGCGATCCGCTTTCACTGCTGCGGCGAGTTCTACCCGTGTTTCCGCTGCCACGCCGACGCCGTCGACCACCCGGTCACGGCGTGGCCGGCGGATCGGTTCGACACCCGCGCGATCCTGTGCGGGGTGTGCCGGTCGACGCTCTCCATCAGCGGCTACCTGGAGGCCGACTGCTGCCCGTCGTGCGCGTCACCGTTCAATCCGGGATGCTCCCTGCACCACTCGATCTACTTCGAGTGAGGCGCCCCGTCGGCCTCGTTCATCGCCGTGATGACTGTGCACAGCACACCGAGCTCCCGCCGCGTGAGGTCCTCTCGCCGGGCGAGGTCGGCGTCGCGGCCGAGGTCGAGCGCGCGTTCGGCCGTCTCCGGGTCGGGAAGAGTCCTGACCGCATCGGCCAGGACCCCCGCATTGTCGCGGGGAATCCCGAGCATCACCGCGTCGGACACGATCGTCTCGACGATGTCCCTGTAGATCGCACCCTCCCGGGCGTCGAGCAGCGGAACCACGCGGGCGACGTCGTCGTAAAGCTGGTCGAGGTGACCGTCGTCGTCGGGGTGTACCTGATCCAGTGACGCGGTCTCGGCGACGTTGCAGAGGAAGTCGAACAGCATCTGGTGGGCCGTGAAGGGACCGGGCCAGAGCCGCAGGTGCTCGTCGAACGGTAGGGAGGCGGCGCGCCAGATCAGCTTCGCGGCCCGCTGCTCGTCCCCGTCGACCATTCTGGTCAACGCCTTGTCCAGGAGGTTGAGCGCCGCGTCCATCGTCGCTTCGCTGACCTCCGCCAGCGCCCCGGTCTTGACGTCCGGATGGAGACCGTACGGCGTTCGTCGTGCCAGGTCCTCGTCGAGCGTCAGCCTACGGTCGTCCGTCATGCGTCCAGTCTCCCATCCGCGGCGGCTCGGCGTCCGGGTCATCGCCCCGTGTAGTACCGCCCCAGGAACTGCTCCTTGTACGCCAGGTACTCGTCGGGTCCGGCCGCCATGGCCGCGCGCACCTCGTCGACGAGCCGCACCACAAAGGCGAGGTTGTGCAGTGTCAGCAGGGTGGAGCCGAGGAACTCCTTGGCCTTGAACAGGTGGTGTAGGTAGGCGCGGCTGTACTCGCGCGAGACCTCGGACGGCCCCTCCGGATCCAGCGGGGTGTGGTCGTGCCGGAACTGCGCGCGGGTGATGTTGACCCGTCCGTCGAGCGTGTAGATGCCGCCGTGGCGCGCGAGCCGGGTGGGCGCGACGCAGTCGAACGTGTCGGCGCCGTTCTCCACGGCGGTGAAGATGTCGTCGGGCTCACTGATCCCCAGCAGGTGCCGCGGCCGGTTCTCGGGCAGTTCCTCGGTGCACCAACCCACGATCGTGCCGAGGTTCTCCTTCTCCAGCGCGCCGCCGATGCCGTAGCCGCCGAACCCGCGCCGCCCCTGGTCCTCGGCGCGCTCGCTCATCTCCACGAGCCCGCGCACGGCCTGCCGCCGCAGGTCCTCGAACTGCGCGCCCTGGACCACTCCCCACAGGGACTGCCCCGGCCGATGCGTCCGCTCGGTGGACAGCCGCTCGTGCTCGTCGAGGCAGCGCTGCGCCCACCGGCGGGTCCGCTCCACCGAGTTCTCCTGGTACCGGCGGGTGTTCATCAGGGTGGTGAGTTCGTCAAAGGCGAAGATGATGTCGGCCCCCAGCGAGTGCTGGATCCGCATCGACACCTCGGGCGAGAAGCGGTGCCGCGAGCCGTCGAGGTGCGAGGTGAAGGTGACGCCGTCCTCGTCGACCTTCGCGAGCCGGCCCTGGCCCTTGTTGGTCGCCGAGTCGTCGGGGGCCGCCTTGGTTCCCGCGCTCATCTCGATGACCTTCTTGAACCCCACGCCCAGACTCATCACCTGGAACCCGCCGGAGTCGGTGTAGGTGGGCCCGTCCCAACGCATGAACTCGCCCACACCGCCGGCGGCGTCGACGATCTCGTGTCCGGGCTGCAGGTACAGGTGGTAGGCGTTGGCCAGCACCGCCTGCGCGCCGGTCGAGCGGACCTGCTCGGGCGTGAGCGCCTTGACCGTGGCCTTGGTGCCTACGGGGATGAACGCCGGGGTGGCGATGTCGCCGTGGGGCGTGTGGATGACGCCGGTGCGCCCGCCGGCGGTGCCGTCGAGAACCATCCGCTCCCCCACGTCGAAGGTGGTGGGGCGGGTGTCGGATGCGGCGTGGTCGGGCATCGCTCCATCGTGGCATGTCGGTCCGTGATCGTGGACGTGACCCTAAGATGGACCTTTGCGTCGGCCGGGGGGACGTGGGTGTCGGCGCCGGGGGGCGCGACGCGCGCGTCGATGAGTACGACGACGAGGTGTGCCATGACCGCAACGGGAGGACGACGGCTCTCCAAGCAGGAACGCCGTTCGCAACTGGTCGTGTTGGGGATCCGACTGCTGGAGACGGTGCCTTTCCATGCCCTGTCCCTGGACGATGTGGCGGAGCGGGCCGGTGTGTCCCGCAGCCTGCTGTTCCATTACTTCCCCACCAAGCTGGACTACCTCACCTCTGTCGTCCGGGCGGCGGCCGATCACGTCCTGTCGCTGACGGAGGTCCCGGAGGGCACCAGCGCGGAGGACTGCACCCGCGCGATCGTCACGGCGCTGGTCCGCTACATCCAGCGTCGGCGCGACAACTACGTGGCGGTCCTGCGTTCGGGCCGGGCGGTCGACCCCGCGTTGGAACAGGTCGTCGACGGTATGCACCGGACGATCAGTCTGCGGATCCTGGACAGCATCGGGGTGGACGGGGCGGGCCCGATGGCGCTGGTGCTCACGCGCGCCTGGCTCGCGGGGGTCGAGGAGCTCGCGTTGCTGGGCGAGGAGTCCGGACTCCCGCAGGCGGCGGTCATCGATTCGGCGCTGTCGACACTCAACGCGGTCGTGTCGCTCCCCGACTTCGTCGACGACGTCACCTGCACCGGCACCGGCACTGGCGCCAGCCCCGCCTGACCCCGCCCGCCGCCCCGGCACACTCACCCCACACCCGCACCCACAGCTCCGCCGCGCGCCCGCACCCTCCCGCGACCGCCCCCTTCCCAGCCGCCTCCTTCGCAGCCGCCCGTCGCCATGGCGTCTCGCGCGTACCGCGGGGCAGGCCAGACGCCATGGCGA
>NZ_JAALDU010000472.1 GCF_014145015.1 Dietzia sp. E1
ATCGGCGGCGTCCACCCCTCGGCGATGGTCACCGCCGGGGTGTTCGTCCTGTTCTGGTGGCTCTTCGACGGGCTGTGGCGGCCGGTGCGCGGACGGGTGCGCGATTTCGCGGTGCTGGCCGGCATCGGCCTGGCCGGGGTGCTGACGCTGTTGCCGCAGGTCCTCACCGTGTCCGAGGAGGCCGACGACATCTCGGCGTTCGAGTTCGAGATCGGCGCCGATCGCGCCGCGACGTGGGGCAAGGCGGTCGCTCTGCAGGTCCGGCACGTCGAGGACTGGGGCGTGCGCTGGGTCCTCCTGTCGCTCGCGGCGCTGGGGCTGCTCGTCCTGCTGCGCCGCCGCGTAGTGTGGCCGCTCCTGCTGTGGGGCGGTCTGCTCGTGGTGTGCGTGAACGCCATGAGCGTCTTCGGTAACTGGACCGGCGGCGTGCTCCGCGGGATCGGCAGCATCTACTACAACGATCCCCGCCGGATCGGGGTGGTGCTCGCCGTGGTGGTGGCCGCCGCCGTCGGCGTGGGTGTGGGCGCCACCGTGCAGGGCCTGGCGGGGTGGCTCGGCCGGCTCATGGATCCGGTCACCGATCCCGAGGGCCGCGGCGTGGAGTTGGCGCGGGTGGCCGTGGCGCTGGCCGCCCTGGTCGGCGTGGGCTCGTGGGTCGTACAGGCCTCGCCCGAGTACGCCTCCGCGGCCGGGACCAGTCAGCGCTGGGGCCGCATGGTCGACCAGCACGACCTGCGCGCGTTCCAGTGGTTGTCCGAGCAACCGCGGGCCTACTCGGGACTGATCTACACGAACCCGGACGAGGGCTCCGGGTGGATGTACGCCACCCACGGCCTGCCCTCGACAGCGCGGCACTACCTGCAGCCCGGATCGACCGCCCCGCTGACGACCTACCTGTTCTCGCGGATGGACCGGGCCGGCGAGGACCCGCGGGTCGATCAGGCGCTCGCGGATCTGGGCGTGACGTACGTGTACGTCAGCCCGCCGAACTACTGGGGGTTCCAGCGGCCCAACGAACACCTGCTCGACCTGGCGACCACGCCCGGCCTGGTCACCGTGTACGCGGATTCGCAGGTGCGCATCCATGCCGTGCGCGCCGCGTTCACCGACGCCGAGCTCGCGCAGATCCTGGAGGAATCGCCGTTCCCGCCCGAGCGGCGGACCCCGCTCACCAGGGCGACGGAACTCTACGGACCGGAGTGAGTCCGCCGCGGACCCCGCGGTCGTATTGTGAACACTGCCCTCCGACAGGGGGGAGCGGCGGCGGGGCCCGTCGCACGAGGGAGGGGAACGTATGCGCGCACTGCTGACGGGCGGGGCCGGGTTCATCGGCTCGACCCTGGTGGACAGGCTGTTGGGCGAGGGCCACGACGTGACGGTGGTGGACAACCTGTCGCGGGGGCGGTTGGAGAACCTCGCCGCCGCGCGGGAGGCGGGTGACCGCTTCGTCTTCCACCAGTTGGATCTCACCGACCCGGAGATCGAGGACGTCGTCACACAGGCCCGTCCGGAGGTGATCTTCCATCTGGCCGCGCAGATCGACGTGCGTCTGTCGGTGGAGGACCCGGTGCACGACGCCGAGGTCAACGTGGTCGGCACGGTCCGCCTCGCGGAGGCCGCGCGCAAGGCCGGTGTGCGGCGGATCGTCTTCACGTCCTCCGGCGGGTCGATCTACGGGCCCGTCACCGAGCTTCCGGTCGCGGAGACCCGCCCGGTTGATCCGCTGAGCCCCTACGCGGCGGGCAAGGTCGCCGGCGAGATCTATCTGGAGATGTTCTCGCGGCTGTACGGCATCGAGTGGGCGGGGGTGGCGCCGGCGAACGTGTACGGCCCGCGTCAGGATCCGCACGGCGAGGCCGGCGTCGTGGCGATCTTCTCGCAGCGTCTGCTCGCCGGGCAGCCCACCCGGGTGTTCGGCGACGGCGGCAACACGCGTGACTACGTGTTCGTCGACGACGTGGTGGACGCCTTCGTGCGCGCTGCCGAGGTGCCGGCCGCCGCCGGCCTGCGGTTCAACGTGGGCACCGGCGTCGAGACCACCGACCGTGGCCTGCACACGCTGGTCGCCGAGGCCGCGGGCGCTCCCGACGATCCGGAGTACGCGCCCGCCCGCCTGGGCGATGTCGCCCGCTCGGCGCTCGACGCCGGCCGCGCGGCCGAGGTGCTGGGCTGGGTCCCGCAGGTGACGATCCGCGAGGGCGTGGCCCGCACGGTCGACTACTTCCGCGACTGACCCGGCGGGCGG
>NZ_JAALDU010000473.1 GCF_014145015.1 Dietzia sp. E1
CAGCCGCACCTGCTCGGTGCCCCGCACCGCGTGGCCCAGGTCGAGCAGCAGACCCGGTTCCACCGGGGTGTCCGCGCCGGCGACCGCGACCATCGACTCGGTGACGTCGGCGACCCGCTCCCGCAGGCGGCCGGGCATCACCTGGTCCAACTTGGTCAGCGCGCGCAGGGCGTGCTCCCCGACGCCCGCCACCGCGCCGCCGGCCGCCAGACGCAGGGCGATCGCGACGGCCACCGCCTCCCTGTCGTCGAGCAACAGCGGCGGCAGTCGACGACCCGAACCCAACCGGTAGCCGCCGCCCGCGCCGCGCTCGGACTCCACCGGATAACCCAGGTCCCGCAGGCGGTCCACGTCCCTGCGGACCGAGCGGGTCGTCACGCCCAGCTCCGCCGCCAATTCCTCGCCCGTCCACACCGACCGGCGCTGCAGCAGGTCCAGCAGACACAGCACTCGCTGGGTGGTGGGCACCCGGTCCTCGCTCATGGCGAGCCCCCGTTCGTCGCCGGGTCTTCCGTCATGACGGAAGTGTTCCACGGCCAGCGGACCGAAACTGTCCGGATGGGGTGCGACGCTGTCCGCAGCCGACCTCGCAAGGAGAAAGCCATGACCGCCACCCACACCCTCGACTGGACCGACCAGCTCGTCGACCAGATGGACCGACACTGGACCACCCAGCTCCGCCCGCGCCTCGAGGGGATGACCGACGACGAGTACCACTTCTCGCCCGCGCCCGACGAGCGGACCTGGGACGTGCGTCCGCGGGGCACCAGCCGGGCACCGATGCAGGGCGGAGCAGGCGATCACACCATCGACTTCGAGTTCCCCGAACCCGTGCCCGCGCCGCTGACGACCATCGCGTGGCGGATCGGCCACCTCGTCGTCGGCGTGTTGGGCGCCCGGTGGCACTCCCACTTCGGCGGTCCCCCGCACGACTACATGACCCACACCTACGCCGGCGACGCCGCCGGCGGCCTGGCCCAGCTCGACCTCACCTACGCCGCCTGGATGAACGGCGTGCGAGGGCTCGACGCCGAGGCGCTCGCCCGGCCGATCGGCGAGGCGGAGGGCCCGTGGGCCGAGTACCCCATGGCCGCCCTGGTCCTGCACATCAACCGCGAGGTCATCCACCACGGCGCCGAGATGTGCCTCCTGCGCGACGTGTACGCGCACACCCACTGATCCGTTCGAACGCACCGCCCACCACACACACCGAGGAGTCGTCATGCCACTGTTCCCCGCCACCTGCCCCACCGAGCGCGAGAACCTGCTCGAGTGGATCGACGTCGCGTTGGTCAACGCCCGGTCGATCGTCCACGGCCTGGACGCCGACCAACTGCGCGCACGACCGCTGCCCTCCAGCGAACTGACGCTCGGATGGCTGATCCTGCACATCGGCGAGGTCGCGGAGGGCTGGCTCGGCCGCGCGGCCGCCGCGCCGAACGCGCCCGAGACCGGTCGGTCCCTGCCCGAGCAGTTCGCCTGGGCCGAGGCGGTGAACCGGGTCGACCCCGATGCCACCGCCGAGGAGATCCTCGCCGAGTACGACCGGCGGTGCGCGGCCGGACTCGCCCACCTCCGCGCGGCCGACCTCGACGCGCCCGTCCCCG
>NZ_JAALDU010000474.1 GCF_014145015.1 Dietzia sp. E1
GGCGCCGTATTCGACTCCCGCAGCCCCGGCGGCTCCCGCGGGCCCGCCGAATCCGGCCCCGGCGACCACGGGGACTCCACGGCCGAGGGCGCGGTAGGTCCAACCGGCCTCGCGCCAGCGGTCGGCGGGCATGCAGTTGCGCCCGTCCAGCAGGATCCGGCCCCGCGCCACCTCGGCGACCGCGACCGGGTCCAGCTCGACGAACTCGGCCCACTCGGTGGCCACCAGCACCACGTCCGCGCCCTCGCACGCCGCCAGCGCCGATTCGGCGTAGGTCAGGGTCGGGAACAGGGCCCGGGCGTTGTCCAGCGCCTGCGGGTCGTACACCACCGCGCTGGCGCCCTTGAGCGAGAGCATCCCCGCCACGTTCAGCGCCGGCGAGTCACGCACGTCGTCGGAGTTCGGCTTGAACGCCGCCCCCAGCACCGCGACGGTCTTGCCGATGACCGTGCCGCCGCACGCCTCGACGGTCAGGTCGACCATCCGCTCCCGGCGCCGCATGTTGATCGAGTCGACCTCCCGCAGGAACGTCATCGCCTCGTCCGCGCCCAGCTCCCCCGCACGCGCCATGAACGCCCGGATGTCCTTGGGCAGACAGCCCCCGCCGAACCCGAGCCCGGCGTTGAGGAACCGCCGCCCGATCCGCGGATCCATACCGATCGCATCGGCCAGCACCGTCACGTCGGCACCGGCGGCCTCACACACCTCCGACACCGCGTTGATGAAGCTGATCTTGGTCGCCAGGAAGGCGTTCGCGCTCACCTTCACCAGCTCCGAGGTCGCCAGGTCCGTCACGATCACCGGACACGGATCCGACTCGAGGATCGGCGCATAGGCCTGCTCGACCAGCTCACGGGCGAACCCCTGCTCGTCCGGCCCGCCGGCGAGCCCGATCACGATCCGATCCGGCGTCAACGTGTCCTTGACCGCGAAACCCTCCCGCAGGAACTCCGGGTTCCACACCACCTCCGCGCGCACCCCGGCCCGGGCGTGCCAGTCCGCGAGACCCTGCAGTCGCGCGGCCGTACCCACCGGCACCGTCGACTTGCCCACCAGCACCGCATCCGCGGTCAACAGCGGCACCAACCGCGTCACCACGTCCTCCACATACGTGGTGTCGGCGGCGAACTCGCCCTTGCGCTGGGGCGTGCCCACCCCGATGAAGTGCAGGTCCGCGAACTCGGCGGCCTCGGCGTAGTCGGTGGTGAACCGCAACCGACCCGACTCGACGTGCTGCAGCAGGATCTCCGGGAGGCCCGGCTCGTAGAACGGCACCTCGCCGCGGCGCAGCCGCTCGATCTTGGCCTCGTCGACGTCCACCCCCAGCACCTCGTGGCCCAGCTCGGCCATGCAGGCGGCGTGGGTGGCGCCGAGGTATCCGGTCCCGAACACGGTCATACGCATGGCGCCGTTCTACCGCGTCAACGCGTCGCGGTGGGAACGCGCTGGTGAACGACGGTGGAGCAGTGCGCGCCGCACGCCCCGGGTGGTGCGCGCCGCACGGCTCGCGGCAGAGCCCGGCTCAGCGGAAGTTGAGGTACGCCTTCGACGCCGTCGGTCCGCGCTGGCCTTGGTACTTGGACCCCACGATCGCGCTGCCGTACGGGGTCTCGGCGGGACTGGAGAGCCGGAACAGGCACAGCTGGCCGATCTTCATCCCGGGCCACAGGGTGATGGGCAGGTTCGCGACGTTCGACAGCTCGAGGGTGATGTGCCCGTCGAAGCCGGGATCGATGAACCCGGCGGTGGAATGGGTGAGCAGGCCGAGGCGACCGAGGGAGGACTTGCCCTCGAGCCGGCCGGCGAGATCATCCGGCAGGGCGAGTCGTTCGAGGGTCGCGCCGAGCACGAATTCGCCGGGATGCAGCACGAAGGGATCACCCTCGGCGACCTCGACCAGTTCGGTCAGCTCGTCCTGCTGCAGCGCCGGATCGATATGGGTGTAGCGCGAGTTGTTGAAGACACGGAACAGCCGGTCGAGGCGGACATCGATGCTCGACGGCTGGATCAGCGCGGGGTCGAGGGGATCGATGCCCAGCCGCCCGTCGGCGAGCTCGGCGCGGAGGTCACGGTCGGAGAGCAGCACGGTCCTGAGGGTACCGGGCGCCCCCCGCGAGCAGACGGAGCTGGGTGCCGAGCTCGGCGACGCCCGTGCACGCCTCCGCGAACGGCAGTCGCTCGCGGCGGATCCGGCCCTCGCGGTCGACGAGCTCGATGTCCACGCCGGCGCGGTCGATGCCGATGAGCAGGGGCCGCACGGCGGGCAGGCACCGGCAGACGCGGAGCGCGATGCGCGGGACGACCTGGCAGCGGGGGTCGTTGAGGTGGTCGAGCCAGTGGCCCTCGAGGTCGGTGAACGGGTCGGGGCCGGAGGTGGCGAGGTCGTCGGGTGCGATGTCGGTGACGCCCTCGTCGTCGGTGAGGACGATCTTGTCGGCACGGAGCCGGACGAGGGCGGAGTCGGATCCGACGCCCAGGAGGGCGGAGTCGGGGAGGTCGCGCGCGATGTCGGCGGCGGTGATCCGTTGGGCGCGCGTCCCCGTCTGTTCGACGCGTCCCTCGACGACGACGATGCGGCGGCAGCGACCCTGGGCCACTCCCCCGATGATCTCGTCGAGTACCTCGAGTCGGGCGGTGACCCCGCCGAACCCGATGGATGCCGCGTCGGCTATCGGGATCACCAGGCTGAGGTCGGCGGTCCCCGGACTCTGGTGCACGAGGGCGACCGCAGGGGTGGCGGAGCCGAACGTGAGGGTGGCGCGCGGGCACCGGCGTAGCGCTGAACTCGCCCGCTCGGCCGGCTCCGGTACGGGTCCCACCAGTGATCGCATGCCTTCGCCTCTCGTCGTCGCGGTTCCCGTCCCCCGCTCCGGCGCCTCAGGGACGGTGCCGGAGCGGGAAGCGGGTGCGGGGACGTGACTACCCGCAGCGATGAACTTAGGTAAGGCAACCCTCAAAGGCAAGGGTCTTTAGGAAACTTTTGTGTGACAGGTCACCGTGTCAGCTCGGCGAGCGCCCGGTGGACGTCCTCCGAATCGGCGCAGACCTGCGGGAACGGCACCCGGAGGAACTCGCGGACCCCGGAATGCACCGACCCGATGTTCACGTCGATCCCGTAGCTGTCGACGCCCGCGAGAACCGGTCGCGTGCCGGCGATCTGCCGGCCGGCGCGCAGCGCGAGGCGCGCGGCCAGACCCGGGTCGTCGGCCAACCGGCGCAACCACGCCTGCTCGTCGACCGCGATCGGGTCGACGCTCGCAGCGGCGAGGTCCGACCGCGGCACCACGTGCACCCCGTCCGCCGTGACGTAGCTGATCTCCAGCGGCTGCAACTCGCTCAACCGGAGCGATCCGACGTCGCCGCTCCCGTCCGGTCCGCCGCCGTCCGCCGCGACCAACCTGCGCCGTCGTGCCGCCGACGAGGCCGTCACGATTCCCGAGAGCGTGACGATGCCGCGGGCGACCGCGCACTCGTCGTCGTAACCCCGTCCACGTCCCCC
>NZ_JAALDU010000475.1 GCF_014145015.1 Dietzia sp. E1
GTTGCTCGCGAGCGGCAGGGCGGCGTACGGATCTCCGGCGTGGCCGGCGGTCGAGGCGGCGACGGTGCACGGGGAGGCCGCGCGCCGGGCGGCGCACCGACACACCGTGGGCGCGGGCGGTGCTCACGGGGGCCCGGGCGCGCCGATCGGTGCATCCGACCTGCTGGCCGCGATACCGGGGGCGATCTCGGCGCTGCGGGGGAGGGAATCGCTGCCCGCCGGCGCTTTTTGGCAGAATTGACAGAATGGGTCCAGTTGTCCCCCCGGCTCCGTGCCGCGCCGAGATCGATCTGGACGCGATCGAGCACAACAGTCGCGTCCTCGTCCGGTCTGCCCGCGGGGCCCGGGTCATGGCCGTGGTCAAGGCCGACGCCTACGGGCACGGCGCCGTCCCCGTCTCCCTGGCCGCGCTACGCGGGGGTGCGCACGCGTTGGGGGTGACCACCATCGTCGAGGCCCTGCAGCTGCGATCGGCGGGCATCGACGCGGAGATCCTCGCGTGGCTCTACTCCGCCTCGGACGACGTCCGCGCGGCGGTCGAGGCGGATATCGACCTCGCGATCCCCAGCCCGGCCCACCTGGACACCGTCCTGGAGGCCGCGCGCCGCACGGGCCGTCGTGCCCGTGTCACCCCCAAGATCGACACGGGCCTCGCGCGGTCCGGCATCTCCCTCGAGGAGTGGCCGGCCGTGCTCGAGCGGCTCGTCACGGCCACGGCCGGCGGGCTGGTCGAGGTCACGGGTCTGATGGCTCACTTCGCGCACGCGGACGACCCGGGTAACCCGGTCATCGACCTGCAGGTGGCGCGGCTCCACGAGTGTGTGGCCCAGGCGCGGGGCCGTGGTCTGGACTGCCCGGTCAACCACCACGCCAACTCGGCCGCGACGCTCACCCGCCCCGAGGACGGGTTCGAGATGGTCCGCCCGGGCATCGCGCTGTACGGCCTCAACCCGGTCGAGGGACTCGAGGTGGACCTGGTGCCCGCCATGACGTTCTCGGCCGAGGTGCTCATGGTCAAGAGGCTGGCCGCGGGGCAGGGTGTGAGCTACGGGCACACGTGGCACGCCCCTCACGACACCACCGTCGCCCTCATCGCGGCGGGCTACGCCGACGGAGTGTGGCGGCTGCTCTCGGGCCGGCTGGACGTCTCGATCGGCGGGCGGCGCTATCCGAACGTCGGCCGCGTGTGCATGGACCAGTTCGTCGTCGACCTCGGACCCGACCCCGGACAGGCGGTGCGGGTGGGGGACACCGCCGTGTTGTTCGGCACGGGCGCCGACGGCGGGCCCACCGCCGCCGAGTGGGCCGAGACCCTGGGCACCATCCACTACGAGGTGGTCACCGCGGTGCGTGGCCGGGCCGCGCGCCACCACGTGGTACGCGGCAGCCATGCCGCGCCGTCCGCGCGTGGGACCCGCGCCGTCGCGCGGAGCG
>NZ_JAALDU010000476.1 GCF_014145015.1 Dietzia sp. E1
AGAGGCGTGCCCGGTCTTCTACGACACCGCCCGCCTGGAGTTGCTGGACTGGGAGCAGTCCGCCCTGTCGGACACGCCGCGCCGTGCCGGGTCGGTGTCCTGGGGCAACCTGTTCCCGCGCGTGATGGTCGAGGCGCACCTCCGCGACCGGCGCACCGGACACGACCTGCTCGTGCTCAACACGCATCTCGACCCGCTCTCGGCCCGGTCCCGTCTGCGCTCCGCCCGGACCGTGCTGGACGCGGTCGTCGCCCGGGGCCTGCCGACCGTCGTGACGGGGGACCTCAACGCGGGCCCGCAGAGCGCGGCGGTTCGCGAACTGCTCTCGGACGGGACACTGGTGGATAGTTGGCGAGTCGCCCGCGCCCGGCACAGCGAGCAGTGGGGGACCTACGCCGACTACCGGCGGCCGCGGCGGGACGGCACCCGGATCGACTGGATCCTCACCACGCCCGGCCTCACCGTCACCGACGCCGCGATCAATCCGCTCCGCCACGAGGGCGGGTGGCCGTCGGATCATCTGCCGGTGCACGCCGTGGTGGCGCGTCCGGGCGCCCCCGCCGCCCCCGCCGCCCCGGGCGGTGAGGCGCACAATGGAGTGCGAGGCGACGCGCGAGACGAGGAAGGGGCCCGGCGGACGTGATCGACAACTTCCTGCGACCCGCCGGGAGCGGGGCACAGAAGGTGGCGGACGCCCTTCGCGTGCTGGGTGTCCTCAGCGTGGTGCTCGCACTGCTCCTCCACGGACTCACCGACGCGGCCATCGTCGCGTTCGCCCTACCCGGTCTCATGCTGCCCCGCTTCCTCGGGATGCGCGCGTGGGCGGACACCGCAGTGTCGGTCACCCTGCTCGTGGCGGCGTGGAGCAACGTCGTCGACCTCTACCGCACCATCTGGTGGTGGGACATCCCGATCCACTTCCTGCTGGCCGGCGCCCTGTCGGTGGTGGCCTACCTGTTCTGCGCCCACCGCGGGATCGTGCGAGCACCCGGCACCCGCGGGTTCACCGTCACCGGCGCGGTCGTCCTCACCACGGCGTTCGGGCTCGCACTGGGCGCGCTGTGGGAGATGGTCGAGTGGTTCGGCTACGCCTACCTCACCGACGACATCTACGTGACCTACGAGGACACCGTCGGCGACCTGGCGGCAGGCGGACTCGGCGCGGCGCTCGCCGGCGTCCTCATGGCCCGTGGCCCCGGGCTGCTGCTCCCCGCGGCCACGTCGCCCGCCCGGCC
>NZ_JAALDU010000477.1 GCF_014145015.1 Dietzia sp. E1
GAACGCCAGGGCCGCCACCAGCACGCCACCCAGCGCGACCCGCGCCGCCCCGCCGACCCGTGCCGCCCGTCCCGCCCGCGCCCTCACAGGTACTCCCTGATCCGGGGCGCGATCCCCACGACGACGCCGAACGCGGCGAGCGTGGACAGCGCGATGATGAGGTCCGGGCCACTCGAGGAGGTGCGGCGGGCGTTGTCGATGCGGGTGCGCAGCGTGTCGCGGGCCTCCTCGATGGCGGCCTGCATGGACTCGTCGAACTCGTCGAACGCCGCCCCCGAGTCGCCGGCGTCCTGTCCGGATGAGATCTCGATGGCGCCCTGGTAGTCGCCCTGTTGATAGCGGGAGTCGGCGCGGTTCTGGGCGGCCATCCACTCGTCGAGCGCCTCGATCGCGTCCGTCACCGCGCCGTGCGAGTCGAGGCTGATGTCGCTGCCGCTGTTCTCCTCGTCGTCGAGATACACGGTCAGGGTGTCCCGCACGCCACCGAGGACGGCCGCGCGCTCGGCCGCCGACCCCTCGGGGTCGGTGCGCCGCACGAGGTTGAGCGTCTCCTGCGCGCGCACCTTCTGGGCGTTGATGCGCTGGCGGGTCAGTTCGTTCATCGGCGCCGCGCCCTCGGACAGGCCCTTGGCGTTGTCGTTGGCGGCGAGGAACCCGGCGATCATGGTGAGCAGGAACGTCGCCACCATGAGCAGGGACGCCACACCGAGCGCGGGGTTGATGCGCCGTCCGGTGAGCCGCCACAGCCACTGCTGCAGCAGCACCAGCACCGCGATCGCCAGGCCGAGGAGGAAGAACGAGCCCCACGGCGGCGACGACCACTCGCGGTCCGACTGGCCCACGGACGTGGACTGCCGGTCGTACAGGTCGGCGGCCGCGGGCAGGATGGTGTCCTGCATCAGCGCGGACGCGGAGGCGAGGTACGCCGAGCCGACCGGGTTGGCGACGCGGTTGTTGGTGCGCGCGGTCTCGACGAGGCCGGTGTAGGTGGCCAGCTGCGCGTTGATGTGGGCGAGCTGGTCGATGGACTCGGTGTCGTTGCGGTCGAGGCCCTGGGCGGCGGCGATGATCGACGACGACGAGTCCGCGATCGCCTGGAGGTAGCGTTCGCGCAGTTCCGCGGGTTCTATCCCGCCGGTGATGAAGGCGGTGTTCGCGGCGGAGTCCGCGATCGTCAGGGAGCTGTAGAGCGTCTGCGAGGCGTTGGCGACGGGCTCGACCTCGGCGAGCAGGGTCTCGTGGTAGCTCTGCCGCTGGGTGATGGTGGAGGACGCCACGATGCCGCCCGCGAGCACCACCACGATCGCGACCAGCGCGAAGACCGACATCCGGCCGGGGGTGGTGAGCACGTCGCTCCAGAAGCGGGCGGCGCGGCGGCGCACGGGGTGGCGGGGCTGGACGGCGGTGCCGGACTCGCCGCTGCCGCCGCCGG
>NZ_JAALDU010000047.1 GCF_014145015.1 Dietzia sp. E1
GTCGGGCGGGTACACCGCCAGCGCGGCCAGAGCGTCCGCGCGCAACTGATCGATCGGCCGGTCCAACCCGTCCGCGGCCGCCACCGCAGCATCGGTATCGATCCGCTGGCGCAGCAACTCCGCATCAGCGGCGGTGAGCTTGGCCCACATCGTGGCCATCCCGTCACGCCCACCGCGAAACCGGACCCGGCGCGTCTCAGCGGCCGCCTCGGCCGCCTCCTGCGCCCCGGCCGGATCGCACCGCTCCACCGCCTCATCGATCGCCGCATCCACCGCCGACCGGCTCGGCCGATCCCC
>NZ_JAALDU010000478.1 GCF_014145015.1 Dietzia sp. E1
GCACCGTGGTGGATCTCGTCCTGGCGCCCGGCCTGCGTCGCCACGGCTCGGAGACGGTCGCCGCGTCGATCCTCGAGGCCACCGCGGACGCCGTCGAACAGGCCAACGCGCGACGCGCCGAGCTGGTGTCGGGCTCGGTCGCGCTGGCGGTGATCGGCCGCAGACGCGCCGCCGAGGACGCCGCCCGCCGGTACCCGGACGCCACCCGGGCGGGCCGTGGCACCGGCTGAGCGGGCGTGGATATGCTGACCAGCATGGCCAAGGACATCGTCCCGATCGAGCTCGGTCTCCCGGAGGGAGACGTCACGACCCTCTGGGCACCCAGCTGGCGCGAGGACAACGACGACTGGGAGGCGTTCCTCGGTCTCGGCGACGACCTCTACGCGTTCGACTCGACGGCCGAACTCCTGGCCCTGGTCCGCAGCGGCGCCGAGCACGACCTGCAGGACCACCCCTCGTGGGAGCAGTTCGCGCAGTCCGACGTCCTCGACTTCCGCGCCGCCGACGAGAACTGCTACGACCTGGTCGGCGTCCTCGAACTGCTCGGCGAGAACCCCACCGAGTCCTCGGTCGACGAGATCGACCAGTCCTTCGCGATCGCCCGCTCGATCGGCGAGGTGTGCGAACTCGACACCGTGACCAAGTTCTTCAACGGCAACCCCGTCCTTGCGTCCGTCACGCACGGCATGGACGAGTTCTACGGCCGCGACGGGCTCAAGCTGTGGAAGTCCATCCGCAAGACCGTCGCCAAGGGTTGGGACGACGTCCTCGACGCCATCCAGGACGTCATGACCACCCCCGAACTCGACCGCGGCGAGGTCGAGCGGGCCCGGTACGACCTCGAGACCGCCGAGGCTGCGCTCCCCGAGCCGGAGCCGGAACCCGAGCCCGCACCCACCGGCTACCCCGAGGGCTCCCTGTGGGAGAGCGTCGGGATCGACCCCATCAAGATCGTGTTCTCCGACCAGGAGTACCTCAGCCTGCGCTGCTACCTCGGGGACCGCCCCGTGTTCCTCGGGGACGGCGACCAGGCCTACGTCTTCACCAGCCCCCGCGGCCTGGCCCGCTTCCTGGCGGACAACGACGACGCGACACTCAGCCGGGTGGCCACGTACGAGCGCGTCAAGCTCGCCGCGGTCGACGGCAGCCTCGACGTCCACGTCACCGACGACAACGCCTACGTCCTGGCAGGGCTCGACCGCGACATCGAGGTCGGCCCCGACATGGTCGACCCCGATCAGCTCGGCCTGGCCGTGGAACTCGTCACCGACCTCGCCAACTATGTCGGCGACGCCGAGCTCGAGGCGTCGGTCACCGGCCGCGGCTCGGCGCTGCGCCGGTTCGTGCACTACGTGCTCAACCCCGACGACGCCAAGCTGCTCGAGCCGACCGCGCCGTTCGACGACGAGGCCACCGAGTGGCGCGACCTCGTCGACGACGTCGAGAAGCTCGTCACCACGCCCGACATCGCCTGACGGGTCACCACCCGCGCAGGCGGTCGGCGACCTCTCCCGCGGGACCGCGCCCCGGGCCCGTCCCCAGGGCGGCCCGGAGTTCGTCGACGGCGGCGGGCAGGCGTCGCTCATCACCCGCGTGGACGGTGGCCACCACGTCCCCGGGCCTGACCACCTCGCCCTCGACGCGGTGCAGCAGGACGCCGGCGGCGTGGTCGACCGCCTCGCCCGGGCGGGAGCGTCCCGCCCCGGACAGCCACGACGCGCGCCCG
>NZ_JAALDU010000479.1 GCF_014145015.1 Dietzia sp. E1
GCACCACCGACGCGCCCGGCACGCCCTCCGGCGCCGGCACGCGGGTCGTGGAGCCGACCTTGGTGGACGCGCCGACCGCGTGTGCGACCTCGGCCACCGCGTCGGTCACCGTGGCCTCGAGACCGGGGGCGACGACGACGGGGGCCCCGTCACCCGAGCCGGCGGGCGCGGCGATGCCGATCACCACGACGTCGGACTCCGCGGGTGAGGTCACCGCCTCGATCGGGGCGATGTCCGGGGTGTGGCTGAGGATCGACTGCGCGGTCGGCATAGGGGCGCTCCTGGTGATCGGCGGGATGAGGTGGGTGATGTTCCGGTGCCGGCACGCCGCGGTGGGACCGTCACGGCGAGGGCACCATAGTCTATCGACTACCGTGGGACGGAAGCCGTCACCGGAGAGCGCGAGGAGTGGCCACATGACAGACACGGGGGACCTCTACGAGGGGCCGCTGCACTCCCGCCACGCGGAGGCCGGCGCCACCTTCGCGCCCTTCGGTGGCTGGTCGATGCCCGTGCAGTACACCGGCACCGTCGCCGAGCACACCGCCACCCGCACCACGGTGGGGCTGTTCGACGTCAGCCACCTCGGTAAGGCCCTCGTCTCCGGCCCGGGCGCCGCGGAGTTCGTCAACTCGTGCTTCACCAACGACCTCGACCGCATCTCCGCCGGCAGCGCGCAGTACACGCTGTGCTGCGACGAGTCCGGGGGAGTGGTCGACGACCTCATCGCCTACCGCGTCTCCGACTCCGAGATCTTCCTCATCCCCAACGCCGCCAACACCGCCGAGGTCGTCCGCCGGCTGCAGGCCGCGGCCGCCGAGCGCGCGCCCGACGTGAGCATCACCGACGAGCACCGCTCCCGCGCCGTGATCGCCGTCCAGGGCCCGCTCGCCGGTGAGGTGCTGGGCGCGCTCGGTCTGCCCACCGAGCTCGACTACATGGCGTTCGTCGACGCCGACTGGAACGGGCGGTCCGTGCGGATCTGCCGCACCGGCTACACCGGCGAGTACGGGTTCGAGGTCCTGCCCGCGTGGGACGAGGCCGGACCCCTCTGGGACGCCCTCGCCGAGCAGGTCCTGTCCCGCGAGGGCGCGCTGTGCGGGCTCGGCGCGCGCGACTCCCTGCGCACCGAGGCCGGGTACCCGCTCCACGGCAACGAACTGTCCGTCGACCTCAGCCCCCTCGAGGCGCGTTGCGCCTGGGCCATCGGGTGGGACAAGCCGTCCTTCTGGGGTCGCGAGGAGCTGCTGCGGCAGAAGGAGGCCGGTCCCGCCCGGCGCGTGTACGCCCTCCAGGTCACCGGCCGTGGCGTCCTGCGCGCCGGTCAGACCGTGCGGGCCGACGGCCGCGACGTGGGCGTCACCAGCTCGGGCACGTTCTCGCCCACACTCAAGACGGGGATCGCGCTGGCGTTCATCGACCTGGACGCGGGGCTCAAGAAGGGCGACGAGGTCATCGTGGACGTCCGCGGACGAGAGGTACCGTGCCGACTCGCGGTACCCCCGCTCGTCGAGATCCGCACCCGCTGACCCCGCCCTGCCCGCCCCGCACTCCAGGAACGAGACCCGCCATGTCCGACACGACCGCCTTCGACATCCGCCCGTCCGCCTCGCCCAGGACGGCCGACGAGCGCGCCGCCATCCTCGCCGACCCCGGCTTCGGCAAGCACTTCACCGACCACATGGTCACCATCCCGTACGCCGGTGGCGCCTGGGGGACGCCGGTCGTCGAGGCCTACGCGCCCCTGTCGATCGACCCGTCCGCCGTGGTCCTGCACTACGCCCAGACGATCTTCGAGGGCCTCAAGGCCTACCGCCAGGCCGACGACTCCATCGCCTCGTTCCGGCCCGAGCAGAACGCCGCCCGCTTCAACCGCTCCGCCCGGCGCCTGGCCATGCCGCAGCTGCCGGAGGAGCTGTTCATGGAGTCGCTGCGCCAGATCGTGGCGATCGACCGCGACTGGGTGCCCGCCGCCGGTGGTGAGGAGGCGCTCTACCTGCGGCCGTTCATGATCGCCACCGAGACCGGCCTGGGCGTGCGGCCGGCCGACGAGTACCTCTACTCGGTCATCGCCTCCCCGGCCGGCGCGTACTTCTCCCGCGGGGTCGCCCCCGTGAGCGTCTGGCTGAGCACCGAGTACGTCCGCGCCAGCCCGGGCGGCACCGGCGCCGCCAAGTTCGGCGGCAACTACGCCGCCTCGCTCGCCGCCCAGGAGCAGGCCGCCGCCAAGGGCTGCGATCAGGTGGTCTGGCTGGACGCGATCGAGCGCAAGTACGTCGAGGAGATGGGCGGGATGAACCTGTTCTTCGTCCTGGGCGCCGGCGACTCGGCCGAGATCGTCACCCCCGAACTGTCCGGTTCCCTGCTGCCCGGCGTCACCCGCGACAGCCTCCTGCAGCTGGCCCGGCACCTCGGCTACCGCGTCACCGAGCGCAAGGTCTCCGTGGACGAGTGGGAGTCCGGCGTCGCCTCCGGCGAGATCTCCGAGGTGTTCGCCTGCGGCACCGCCGCCGTCATCACCCCCGTCGGCTCCGTCCAGCACGCGGGCGGCGGCTACACGATCGGCGACGGCGGCCCGGGCGCGATCACCATGCGGCTGCGCGAGACCCTCACCGGCATCCAGCGGGGGTCGGTCGAGGACCCGTTCGGGTGGATGACGCGCCTGGCGTGAGCCGGGCCGCGTGAACCGCGCCCCGTGACCTCCGGCGCCGTCAGGCGAGGAGCACCGCCGCGACGAGGGCCGCGGCGGTGCCGGCCTCGATGACCGCGCCCAGGACGTCGCCGTTGACACCACC
>NZ_JAALDU010000480.1 GCF_014145015.1 Dietzia sp. E1
AAGGGGAGGGACGGGGCCGGTCAGCCCTGGTCGCCGCCGGCGACGGGCAGGACGGACCCGGTGATGTAGGAGGCCTCGTCGGACGCGAGGAAGCAGATCGGGGCGGCCTGCTCGTGGAGGGTCCCGTAGCGGCCCATCACCGTGGAGTCGACCGTCTGCTCGACGATCTGCGAGTACCAGGTCTTCTCCTCCTCGGTGCGGGCGTCGCCGCCGCGGGAGATCTTCCGCTCGGGGGCCAGTGTGCCGCCGGGGGCGGTGGCCACCACCCGGACCCCGTGGGGTGCCGCTTCGAAGGCGAGCGCCGAGGTCAGGCCGTTGACGCCGCCCTTGGACGCGGCGTAAGGGACTCGGTTGACCCCCCGGGTGGCGACGGAGGAGACGTTGACGATCGTGCCCGCGCCGGCGGAGACCATCGACGGCAGGACGGCGCGGCACATCCACAGCGTGGGGAACAGTGACCGCCGGACCTCGGCCTCGATCTGCTCGGCCGAGTACTCGTGGTACGGGCGGGCCCAGATGGTCCCGCCGACGTTGTTGATGAGCGTGTCGATCCGGCCGTGCGTGCCGAGGGCGGCCTCCGCCGCGGACCGTGCGCCCTCGAACGTCTCCAGGTCCGCCTCGACGGGGACCACGCGGTGGCCGTCCGGGGACACCGCGGTCAGCTCGTCGGCCACCTCGGTGATGAGGTCGGCGCGGTCGACGACGGTGACGAGTCCGCCCTCGCGGACCACCCGGTCGGCGACGGCGCGGCCGATGCCCTGGACGGCGCCGGTGATGAGTACCGACCGTCCGGCGAAGCGACCGGGGGCCAGGACGGGGGGCACGGGGTCGTACTCGCCGACGGGCGCGCTCACGACGCCGCCCCCACGGCCCCCTGGTCGGCGGCCTGCTGGTCCAGGGCCGTGCGCATGGTGGTCTTGGCGTGTTCGGTGTGGCGGCGGATGAGGTACCGCGCCGCGTCGCGGTCGTTGTTCTCGAACGCGGTCACGATCTCCAGGTGCTCGGGGACGATCTCCTCGGACACCCAGCGGGCGTCGGGCAGGACGCTGTTCATCACCTGGGTCACCTCCAGCATGCGGTAGGCC
>NZ_JAALDU010000481.1 GCF_014145015.1 Dietzia sp. E1
TGGATGCCGGTGCTGCTGCTGGCGTGGCCGCAGGACGCCTCCCACCCGCTCGAGGTGGCCGAACACCTGCTGCAGCTGCTGCCCGACGCCCGGCTCGAGGTGGCGCGCACCCCGGCGGAGGTCGAGAAGTGGCCGCGGGCGGTGGCGGCCTTCATCGGGGGCCTCGCCGGCGAGAGCGGAGCAGCCCCGCCTCGGTAGCGCGCGTGGCCACCGCGGCGCGACTGCGGGCGCCGAGCCTGGTGATGATGCGGCTGACGCGGTCCTTGACCGTGTGCACGCTCAGGTGGACACGGTCGGAGATCTCCTGGTTGGAGTAGCCGTCGGCGATCAGGGCGATGATCTCGAGGTCGTCCTGCAGCCCCATCACGCGCGCCGTCTCGAGCTGGAGCGAGCTCTCCACGGCGTCGAGCGCCCGTTCCGTCCGGCCCGGGTCACCGCCGGCGCGGCCGACCATGAGGTTGAGGCGCCGGTAGACCTCGAGCGCAGTGCGCTGCTGCTCTTCGAGGATTTCCAGGCGCCTGGTCTTGGTGGCCAGGTTGGCCTGGAGCCGGCGCAGCTCGGTCATGTCCCGGCCGACGCCCTGCCGGCCGACCAGCCGGCCGCCGCGGTAGATGTTCCCGGCGTGGATCTCCAGGTCGCGGACCTGGCCGTCCGGCTGCAGGATCCGCGTCTCGAAGTAGCGTCCAGGGTCGGCGCTGGCCATCCCCAGTCGGAAGTGCTCGACGGTCTCCGCGAGGGCGTCGGGGTCGATGACCTTGGAGAAGTGTTCGCCGATCAGATCCGCGAGGTCCCAGCCGAAGATCCGCTCGCCGGCGGGGTTGATGTAGGTGAACCTGCCGTCGGTGTCGACGGCGTAGACGACATCCGCGAGCCGGGCCAGGAGGTCCCGGTAGTCAAGGGACGGATCGTCGTGCATCGGCCCAGGCTACGGCAGCGTGTGTGCCCGGCCCGGCCCGCCGGGGCCGGCACCCGTTCGGGTGATCTTCCACGACCTCCGGGGGTGTCACCGCGATCACGAACCCGGCGAGAATGTGAGTCAGACGACACTGCGACCACCCCGAGAGCCCCGACAACCCCCAGGAAACCATTGTGACCTCCACCGCCACCCCGTCCGCGTCCGCGATCGCCACCCGCCTGGCGGAATCGGGCACCCTCGCCGACCTGTTCCTCGCCACGGCCGCCGCCCACCCGGGCGAGGTCGCGCTCCGCTCCCACGAGACGGGAGCCGAGGTCACGTACGCACAGGCCCGGGCACGGGTCGGGGCGATCGCCGGCACGCTCCGCGAGCTGGGTGTGGCCCCGGGCGAGCCGGTCGCCCTGATGCTGCGCAACCGACCGGAGTTCCACCTCGTGGACACCGCCGTGATGATGCTCGGCGCCGTGCCGTTCAGTCTCTACAACACGTCGGCGCCTGATCAGCTCGCCTACGTCCTGGCGGACGCCGGTGTGAAGACCATCGTGACCGAGTCGGCGTTCGTCGGGGTCCTCGGGGCTGCACGGGGGTCCGCCCCGGCGGTGGAGCGGCTCGTCCTGGTGGACGAGAGCCCGGACGACCACGACGACCTGCTGCGCGAGTTGGCCGCCGAGGAGACCGCTTTCGACTTCTCCTGCGCCGAGGCGATCCGCCCCGACGACCTGCTGACGCTCATCTACACCTCCGGCACCACGGGGCCGCAGAAGGGCGTCGAGCTCACCCACGAGGGCATGCTCACGCAGCTTCGCGGAGTCCATCACGCGGTCCCGCTGCCGGGACACGGGCGCCAGATCTCGTTCCTGCCCGCGGCCCACGTGGCCGATCGCTGGACCTCGCACTACTCCGGCTTCATGGCCTACGCCAACACGGTGACGTGCGTGGCCGACATGGCGGAGCTGCCGGCCGCGCTCGTGGCCACGCGCCCGACCCTGTTCGGCGCCGTCCCGCGGGTGTGGGAGAAGCTCAAGGCCGCACTCGAGGCGGGTTACCCGGGTGACGCGGTGGCCGACTCCGTCGCGAACCCGCAGGTAGCCGAGGCGTTGCGGGCCAAGATCGGACTCGACGAGGCCCGGTGGGTCGTGACCGGGGCGGCCCCGACCCCTCGTGGTGTCCTGGAGTTCTTCACCGCCCTCGGCCTCCCGCTCTGCGAGATGCTGGGGATGTCCGAGGTCTCGTGCTGCGTGGCCACCAACACCCCGGACGCCATCAAGCTCGGGAGCGTCGGAAAGCCGCTCGACACCGTCGAGGTCCGGATCGCCGAGGACGGCGAGGTGGCGGTGCGCGGCCCGCAGGTCATGCGGGGGTACCGCGGTGCGCCGGCGAAGACCGCCGAGGCGATCGACGGCGACGGGTGGCTTCACACGGGCGATATCGGCCGGCTCGACGAGGACGGCTACCTGTGGATCGTCGACCGCAAGAAGGAGCTGATCATCAGCGCGGCCGGCAAGAACATGTCCCCGGCCAACATCGAGATGGCCATCCGCTCGGCGGGCAACGCGATCTCCCACGTGGCCGTGATCGGCGATCAGCGCCCCTACAATGTCGCCCTGATCGTGGCGGACCCGCAGCGGGCGGGCGACCCGCAACTCGAGGAGGCGATCCGGGTGCAGATCGATCGCGCCAACGCCACGCTGTCGCGGGTCGAACAGATCAAGAAGTACACGGTGCTGCGGCAGGACTGGCGCCCCGGGCACGAGCTCACCCCCACGATGAAGCTGCGACGCCGGGTGGTCGACGATCTCTACGCGGCGGAGATCGAGCAACTCTTCGCCTGAACGCGGCTCCGGCCTCCGGTGGCGCGCCGCCGCGGCGCATCCACACAATGGGGCCATGCGTGAACTTCAGAGGACGATCATCGACCACCTCGGGGTGAAGCCCGAGATCGACCCGGCCGCCGAGGTCGACCGTCGGGTGCGGTTCCTCGTGGACTACCTGCGGGCGAGCGGCGCCAAAGGGTACGTGCTGGGACTGTCCGGCGGGGTGGACTCGACACTGGCCGGTCGTCTGGCCCAGCTCGCGGTGGAGCGGATCCGCGCGGAGGGCGGGGACGCGGTGTTCGTCGGGATGCGCCTGCCCTACCGCGTGCAGCACGACGAGGCCGACGCCGTCGCGGCCGTGGAGTTCGTCGACGCCGACGAGGCCGTCACCGTCAACGTGGCGCCCGGCGTCGATGCGCTCAACGGCGAGATCGCCCGGGCCACCGGCGCAGAGCTGACGGACTTCACCAAGGGCAACGCCAAGGCCCGCCACCGCATGGTCGCCCAGTACGCCCTCGCCGGGGACCGCGGGCTGCTCGTGATCGGCGCCGACCACGCCGCCGAGAACGTCACGGGCTTCTTCACCAAGTTCGGCGACGGCGCCGCCGACGTCCTCCCGCTGTCGGGCCTGAACAAGCGGCAGGGGCGCGCGCTGCTGCGCCACCTCGGTGCGCCCGAACAGCTGTGGAACAAGGTGCCCACCGCCGACCTCCTCGACGAGAACGAGGGGCGGACCGACGAGGACGAGCTGGGCCTGCGGTACGACGACATCGACGACTACCTCGAGGGCCGCGACGTGCCCGAGCAGGTCGCCGAGACCATCGAGTCGGTGTGGCAGCGCAACCGCCACAAGCGCACCACCCCGGTGGAGGTGTCCGATACCTGGTGGCGTCCGGGCGAGCAGACCGCGCTCGTGGTGATCGACATGCAGAACTCGTACTTCGAGTTCCCCGACCTCGCCTCCGTGCGCGACGAGCTGGTGGCCTCG
>NZ_JAALDU010000482.1 GCF_014145015.1 Dietzia sp. E1
CGGGCGGTTCGTGGAGGTGCCCTCCGTCCAGGGGATGTCGGTGGGCCAGGCCACCGACGCGGTCAACGCCGTGGGGCTCGCGGCCGCGACGCGCGACGCCTTCAGCAACGACGTCCCCCCGTCCGGCCTGGTGGGCACCGACCCCGCGGCCGGCGAGAAGGTGCCCCGCGGGGACACCGTGGCCGTGTTGGTGTCGGTGGGGCGCCCGGTGGTGCCCGAGGTGGGTGCGAACCGGACCGTCGACGCCGTCTCGGCCGCCCTCCGGGAGAACTCGCTGGAGCCGGTCCGCGGCGGCACCGAGTACTCCGACTCGGTCCCCGTCGGCCAGGTGGTGTCGTTGCAGCCCGGCGCGGGCACGACCGTCGACGTGGGCACGCGCGTGGCCATGATCACCAGCTCCGGGCCGGCGCCGGTGGCCGTGCCGGAGGTGGTGGGCCTGGCCGAGGACCAGGCGCGCGCCGCCCTCGAGGGCGCGGGCCTCGCCGTGTCGCAGGTCAGGAGGGTGTACGACGACGAGGTGGACGGTGGCCTGGCCGTGGGCACCGACCCGGACGCCGGGACCGACGTGTCCCGCGGCGACGGGGTCGTCCTGCTGGTCTCCAACGCACTGACCGTGCCCGACATCAGGGACGTGCCCGTCGACGAGGCGACCGACGTGCTCGAGAAGGCCGGTTTCACGGTCGTCCTCGAGTCGCCCGTCACCGATCGTCAGGTCGCCGACGGTCGGGTGGTCCGTACCGAGCCGCCCGCCGGGACCCGCCTCGACCCGTCGGGCGCCGTGCTGCGGATCGTGCCGTCGGACGCGGTGACCGTCCCGGTCGTGCTGGGCTCACGCGCGTCCGACGCCCGCCAGCGACTGCAGGAGGCCGGACTGCGCGCCACCATCGACGCGGGGACGTCGAGCGGCATCGTCTACGGCCAGACCCCGCTGCCAGGCCGGGTGGTGGCCCGGGGCAGCGAGGTCGAGATCGACGCCCTGGGCTGACGCGGCCCAGGGCTGACGCGGTACTGGGCTGACGCGGCCCGGGGCTGACGCGTCGCGCCGGCGGCCGGGCCCGACGCGTCAGTGGCGCAGCATCTCCGCGACCAGGTAGGCCAGCTCGAGCGACTGCTGGGTGTTGAGCCGCGGGTCGCAGGCCGTCTCGTACCGGCCCGCCAGATCCAGGTCGGAGATGTCCTGGGCGCCGCCGAGGCACTCCGTGACGTCCTCGCCGGTCAACTCGATGTGGATCCCGCCGGGATGCGACCCGAGCGCGTGGTGCACCTCGAAGAAGCCCTGGACCTCGTCGATGATCCGGTCGAAATGGCGGGTCTTGTACCCGTTCGACGTGGAGTGGGTGTTGCCGTGCATCGGGTCGCACTGCCAGATGACCTTGTGCCCGGTGGCCTCCACCGCACGGACGATCGGCGGCAGAGCCTCGCGGACCTTGTCGTTGCCCATGCGGGAGACCAGGGTCAGTCGGCCCGGCCGGTTGTGAGGGTCGAGCTTCTCGACGTACTCGACCGCGAGCTCGGGCGTCGTGGTGGGCCCGATCTTCAGTCCGATGGGGTTCTGGATGAGCGAGGCGAACGCCACGTGGGCGTCGTCGATGCCGCGGGTGCGCTCCCCGATCCACAGGAAGTGGGCCGACAGGTCGTACAGGCCCTGCTCGGCGTCACCGGTGAGTCCCGTCCCGTCATCGGCCAGGCGCAGCATCGCCCGCTCGTAGTCCAGGACGAGGGCCTCGTGGGAGGAGAAGATGTCGGCGGACCGCAGGTTCGCGTCGGAGACGCCGCACGCGTCCATGAAGCGCAGGCCCCGGTCGACCTCCGCGGCCAGGGCCTCGTAGCGGGCGCCGGCCGGCGAACCGGCGACGAACTCCATGTTCCACTCGTGCACGCGGTGCAGGTCGGCGGTGCCCGACGCCGTCAGGGACCGGACGAGGTTCATCGCCGCGGCCGCGTTGGCGTAGGCGCGGACCAGGCGGGACGGGTCGTGCTCACGTGCCGCCTCGTCCGCCTCGATGCTGTTGACCATGTCACCCCGGTAGGACAGCAGTCCGCTGCCGTCGCGGTCGGCGGACCGGGGCTTGGCGTACTGGCCGGCGATGCGACCGACCTTGACCACGGGCATCGAGGCACCGTAGGTCAGCACGACCGACATCTGCAGGAGCGTGCGGATCACGCCCTTGATGTGGGGCTCGGTATTGGCCTCGAACGTCTCGGCGCAGTCACCGCCCTGCAGCAGGAACGCCCGACCGTGGGCCACGTCCGCCAGGCGATCCGAGAGGTGCTCGACCTCGGAGGCCACGCAGATCGGCGGGACGCTCTCGAGGACCTTGCGCATGGCGGCGGCGTGCTGCGGGTCCCACGACGGCTGCTGCAGCGCCGGCCGGGAGAGCGCATCGGCCAACTGCCTGTCGAGGTCCGCGGAGAGCGGCGGCAGGTCGGGGAGTTGCGCGATGTCGACGTCGACTGTCCAGTTGCTCACCCCGGCGACGATACGCCACCGCGCGCGGGCGAGGCCTCAGAGACCCAGGTGGGGCGCCTGCTCGGCGATGGCCCGGAACCGCATCGCCACATGGCGGGCGTCACCGAGTGCGTCGTGTGCGCCCCCGGGGTGCGCCGGCAGCTCCGGCCGGCCGGCGAGCTCCCACAGTTGGCGGACGTCGCGGGTGAACTTGGGCATCGCCGCCGGGAGCTTCGTCATGTCGCCCCACAGCTGGCACACCGCGACGTGGTCATAGGCGCCGATCCACGCCCACATCTCGACCGGGCCGGTGGGCCGGGCCGTGACGAAGTCGTACAGCTCGTCGCGGATCCGGGCCCTCGACATCCACGCCGCGGACGACGGGTTGGGGAGTTTGGGCAGGACGTTGCGGCGGACCCACGGGCCGGCCGTCGACGAGTCGAACTCGGTGGACACCGCGTAGAACTCGCGACCGTCCTCGGCGACGACCCCCACCGACACCAGGTCGATGGTCGTGCCGTCCTCAATGAACTCGCAGTCGTAGAAGTACCGCACCTCGTCAGCGCTGTCCGTCGACGGGCTGGTCGAGCAGGTTGTGCCCTGACTCGCGGACCGCCTGGTAGCGCTTCTTCATGTCCGCGCCGTAGATGTCGTGGACGTACTCCTGGCCGGTGAGTGCCTGGATACGACGCATGAGCTCGTCGGTGACCTCGCGCTCGGCCTCCCGGTCGCCTTCACGGCCGGCCCACGGCGAGAGGTCGAGCGGCTCGCCGAGCATCACGCGGACCTCGGTGCGCGGGAAGAAGCGGAACCTGGTCGCCTTGCGGACGTACTCGCCGGTGCCGGAGACCCCGACGGGGATGATCGGCACGCCCGCGCGCAGCGCCAGCCGGGCCGGCCCGGTCTTGCCCCGGTAGAGCCGTCCGTCCGGGGAACGGGTGCCCTCGGGATAGATGCACAGGATGCGCCCGGACGACAAGACCTCGAGACCGGCGTCCAGCGCCGCCTGTGCGGCGTCGGCGTTGGTGCGGTCGATCGGGTACTGCCCGGAGCCGGCGAAGAACCACCGGCTGAGCATCCCGCGGATGCCGGTTCCCGTGAAGTAGTCACTCTTGGCCAGGAACGTCACCCGGCGCGGCAGGAGCAGCGGGGTGAACAGCCAGTCCGCGACCGACTGGTGGTTGCCGACGAGGAGAGCGGCCCCCCGGGCCGGGAAGTGCTCGCGTCCCGTCACGACCCGCCGACTCGTCACCCGGAGGAACGGGCCGATGAGCACGTACTTGAACAGGTAGTACAGCAACGCGGTCCCCGGTCCTCTCGTGGTGCCAATCGACGAATGCGGATACTACCCGGCCGTGTCGGCGGAACCGGTCGGCACGAGGTTCTGCGGCCACAGATCGGGGTCCGGGAGAAAGCGTAGCCGGACCCGCCCGGCGCCGGCGTCGAAGGTCGAGTCGACGAGGACGCAGCGGGTCAGCAGCGGCGGCAGGCCGAGAACGGCGCGGAAACCGTCGTGTTCGAGGCGGAGCCGGTCGCCCTCGACGGACGCCGGCGTGGAGGGCGCGGTCGGGACGGGGTATTCGACGCGGTATCCCCCGTCGCCGTCAGGCGCCACCTCGGGCCGGACGGCGCCGCGCGCCAGCGCCGCCATCGCGGCCGTCCGCTCCGGTGCGCGGCCGACGACGATCACCTCGAGCGGGCCCGAGAGGAAACCGGCCACGTCACCGGCGAGCAGCGCGAGCCGGTGCGCCTCCCGGACAC
>NZ_JAALDU010000483.1 GCF_014145015.1 Dietzia sp. E1
CGGGCGGCCTGATCGTCGTTCCGCGCGCGAGGCCTCGGCCGCCCGACCCCGCCGGCGCCCGGGCCGGGCTCCCCTGTGGCGGCGGATCGGGCCGCTGCGCATCGTCGGCCTCGTGCTGGTCCTCGTGCTCACGCTGGGCGTTATCACGGCCCTGTGGGCGGACTCCAAGCTCCAGCGGATCGACGCGCTCACCGACTACCCGGGGCGGGGCGGCAACACGCCCGGCACCGTCACGCTGCTCGTGGGCACCGACTCCCGCGAGGGCCTGACCCCCGAGCAGCAGGCGCAGCTGTCGACCGGATCCGAGTCCGACGCCGGCGGCAAGCGGACCGACACGATGATGCTGGTCTACACCCCGCGCGGCGGCGACCGCACGATGCTCATCTCGCTGCCCCGCGACCTGCTCGTGACCATCCCCGGTTACGGCGAGAACAAGCTCAACGCGGCCTACACGTTCGGTGGACCGCCGTTGCTCACCCAGACGCTCGAGCAGCAGACGGGCGTGCGGATCGACCACTACGCGGAGATCGGATTCGGCGGCTTCGCCGGGATCGTCGACGCCGTGGGCGGAGTGGACATCTGCATCGAGGAGCCCATCGTCGACCCGCTCGCGGGCCTCGACCTGGCCGCCGGCTGCCAGACACTCGCCGGCCCGCAGGCCCTGGGTTTCGTCCGCACCCGCTACGGGTTCGCCGAGCAGGACCTGCAGCGCGTCCGCAACCAGCGGCAGTTCCTCGGCGCGCTCATGCGCAAGACCCTGTCCCCCGGGAACCTGCTCAACCCGTTCACCGCGGTCCCGCTGCTGAACGCCGGGGCCGAGGCCGTCACCGTCGACACCGGCGACCACATCTGGACCCTCGCGCGGATGATGTGGCGCCTCAGCGACGACCCGCTGACCGTGACCGCGCCCCACGACGGGATGGCGTCGGGATCGGTGGGGTCGTACCTGACGTGGGGTCCCACCACCACCGGGTTCTTCGACGCGATCGCCGCCGGGCGGACCCCCGGCCCGGAGTACATCGACGCCGGGCCCTGATCAGCCGGTTACCCGCGCGCCCTGGGGCCCGCTCAGCCGGCCGGGGTGATGGAGACGATCCCCCACGTACCGTCGGGGTTCTCGGCGAGCCGCACGCGCTGGCGGATCAGGACCGGATCGGCCTCCGGCGGGTACTCGGTGAGGTCGACCTCGAGCAGCGTGGGCGACAGCTCCCTCGCCTCGACGCAGTGGGTGGTGCCCTCGGGGACCCGCTCGACGCCCTCGACGCGCAGCTGCTCCTCGGTCATCCGACTGGACGGCGAGACCGCCTCGAACGCCTTCTCCGCCGACCGCTCCACGTAGTAGGCGTGGTCGAACGCCAGGACCGCGCCGGCGGGCGTGTCGAGCGATCCGGGGCCGGCGCCGACCACGCGTCCGGGCTCCGAGACCTCCGCGCACCCGGTGACCGCCTCCTCGGAGGGGCTGACGGCCCCGCGGGTGACGACGAACCCGAGCACCGCGGACCCGCCCAGCACCGCCACACCGGCGGCGGCCAGCAGG
>NZ_JAALDU010000484.1 GCF_014145015.1 Dietzia sp. E1
TGCACTACCCGCACATGAGCGAGCGGATGCGCGCCGAGGCCCACGTCGGCGGCCGGAGGAAGTCCCAGGACCCGGACGCCGTCAAGGACGTGGCCCAGCGCGGGACCTCTCCGCAGAAGGGCTGACCACCCGCCCGTACTCACCCACGGGCACAGGTCCCGGGAACCCCGTCGGCTGGCTCGTCCACCGGCGGGGTTCCCGTCTGTCGGCCCACCGCACCACCCAGCAGTCGCCCACCACGATCACCTGTCAGGAGCACACGTGAGCACCTCCGGCACCCCGGCCCTCCTCACCGTCACGGGGCCCGACCGGCCCGGAGTCACCGCGCGGGTCATGTCCGTCCTCGCTGCCCACGACGCCGACCTCGTCGATGTCGAACAGGTCGTCGTCAACGGGCACCTGTCCCTGGGGTTGATGGTCCGGGTCGACCGGGACGCCGACGTCGTCGCGGTCGTCCGCGAGCTCACCGAGCAGGTCCACGATCTCGGGATGCACCTCGAGGTGCAGTTCGACGACATCGCGCCCGCGGCGCCGCCGTCCACCCACGCGGTGGTGATCCTGGGGAGCCCGGTCACCGCGTCGGCGTTCTCCGCGGTCTCCGGCGCGCTCGCCTCGATCGGCGCGAACATCGACATCATCCGCGGCATCGCCGACTACCCCGTCACCGGAATCGAGCTCCACGTGTCGACCGCGCGGCGCGACGCGGCCGACGACGCGCGGCTGCGGGAGACGCTCGCCCCCCTCTCCGACGCGCACGGGGTGGACATCTCCGTCGACGGGGCGGGCCTGAGCCGCCGGTCCAAGCGGCTCGTGGTCTTCGACGTCGACTCCACGCTCGTGCAGGGCGAGGTCATCGAGATGCTCGCCGCCCACGCCGGCAAGGAGGAGGAGGTCCGCGCCGTCACCGAACGGGCCATGCGCGGCGAGCTCGACTTCGCCCAGTCGCTGCACGAGCGGGTCGCCACGCTCGCCGGGCTGCCGGCCACCGTCCTCGACGAGGTCGCCGCGAGCATCGTCCTCACACCCGGTGCCCGCACCACGATCCGGACCCTCAAGAGGCTGGGGATCCGCTGCGGCGTGGTCTCCGGGGGCTTCATCCAGGTCATCTCGGGCCTCGTCGAGGAACTGGGTCTGGACTTCGCGAAGGCCAATACGCTCGAGATCGTCGACGGTCATCTCACCGGCCGGGTGATCGGGGAGGTCGTCGACCGCGAGGCGAAGGCGGAGTACCTCCGCGCGTTCGCCGACGAACTCGGCATCGCGCTCAGCCAGACCGTTGCCGTCGGGGACGGCGCCAACGACATCGACATGCTCACGACCGCGGGGCTCGGCATCGCGTTCTGCGCCAAGCCCGCTCTCCGCGAGGTCGCGGATGCGTCGCTGTCCAAGCCGTTCCTCGACACGGTGCTGTTCGTCCTCGGGATCACCCGCGACGAGATCGAGGCCGCGGACACCGCGGCGGGGACGTACCGACGCGTGCCGCTCACGTGACCGGCGCGTCTGACACGCCTGACGGGCCTGACGGGGCTGCCGCGGTCGACGGGCAGACGGCGGGGGCAGCCGGCGGGGTGGTCGGCGGGCTGGCGTCCGGCGCGGCGCTCGACTGGTGCCACGAACGGTTGCGGGCGGGGTCGCGCGGCGGGGAGGACCCCGAGGACCGCTCGACGGTGCGGTCGATGCCCATCGTGCTGCACCTGCCCAAGAACGAACCCCCGGCCCGCACCCCGCTGTTGGAGGCGG
>NZ_JAALDU010000485.1 GCF_014145015.1 Dietzia sp. E1
CCGGCACCAGGGCCCGCAACGCGGTCACGACCGCGCCGAGCAGATCCCAGGAGGTGACGCCCTCCTTCGCGGCGTAGACGGGCAGCAGCGGGCGGTCGAACAGGCTCGGCCCGCCCTCGGCGTCGATCTCCGCCGCGAGCCGGGCCAGCGCCGCCAGGTCACCCGAACCCTTGAGCTGCCCGCCCTGCCCGGAGGCCGGCCGCAGCACCAGGAACTCGGGGTGCTTGAGGTCCGGCGCGCGACGGAAATGCGACACGGTGCCGTCGAACATGGCGAGGGTGCCCACCGGGAGCAGGTACTTGATGCTGCGACCGGCGAAGAAGACCACCCGGAACTCCGTGTCGCCGTCCTCCACGGTGAGCGTGAGCATCTCCCGGGGCTGGCCCTTCTTGGTGTGGTACGTCCTCGTCCGGGCCGTGGTGACCGTGCCGATGACCGTCACGCGCTCGCCGTCGACGAGCTGCCGCTTGTCGTAGCGTTGCCCGTGCTGGCGGTAGCGCCGCGGCAGGGTGTGCAGCAGGTCCCCGACGGTCCGGTGGCCGAACGCCGTGGTGATCCGCTCCGCCAGCCCGGGGTCGAGCACCTCGACCAGGGGCGTGTCCGTGGTGGCGAGCGTCGTCATTCGACCCCGACGTGCGCCAGCGCCCGCCCCGGGCCCGCGGCGTAGCCGACGACCTCGATGTCGGGGTGCGCGCTGCGCAGCCTGGACAGCACCGACTCGGTCGCCGCCTCGTCGTACTCGTCTCCGAACAACACCGTGACGAGCTCCCCGCCGGCGGACAGCATCCGGGCGACCAGCGCGCACACCGCCTCGACCGCGTCGGTTTCGATGAGCGCCACGTCGTGGCCGACAACGCCGAGCAGGTCGCCCGCCGCGCACCGGCCGACCAGGGTGAGGGCGTCCTGCTCGGCGCGGACGAGGTGCGCGTGCCGGGTGCCCGCCGCGGCGTCGGCCATCGAGAACCCGTCCAGGGACAGGGTCGTGGTGGGGTCGTGCACGGCGAGCGCGGCCAGCCCCTGGACCACCGATCCCGTCGGCAGGATCAACGCGTGGCCGACGGCGTCCCGCAGGGCGGCGTCGAGCGCGCTGATCCGGTCGCGCGAGAGCTCCCCGTTGGGCAGCACGAGGAGCTCGTCGGCCTCCACGGCCAGCACGGCGTCGACCACACCCTCCCCGTCCTCGCCGGGGTCGACGGTCGCGGCGCCC
>NZ_JAALDU010000486.1 GCF_014145015.1 Dietzia sp. E1
GCGATCATGATGATCATCCACGCCAGGATCGCCCAGGTGGCCGGGCGGACACGGCGGCCGGTCAGTTCGGATTCATTGCGGGAGCTCACAGTTTCGTTCTGCCGATCTCTTCGTAGTCGGACTCAGGGAGCCACCGGCTTCCCCGAGGTGCCGCGAACGGTTCCACCTAGCCCAGTGTGGTTACCCGGCTCGCCTCGCACGGTGCCAAAAAGCGTCTCCTGCCCGAGTCGGACCGGGGCGATAGCCGGCCCCGTTTCTTTCATTTCGCGGAGTTGGATGCTGCGCTTTCTAAAGCAGATATCGAGGCTGCGAAGTGCTCCTCAACCGTTCAGTTCAGGCCAGCATAGGAGTGCAGACCGGAGACCACGATGTTGATAAAGAACAGATTGAAGATGAGCACCGCAAACCCGGCGAGGTTGATCCAAGCGGCCTTCTTGGGGCCCCAGCCACTGGTGGCACGGGCGTGCAGATAGCCGGCGTAAAGGACCCAAGAGACGAAGGAGGCAGTCTCTTTGGGGTCCCAGCCCCAGAAGCGACCCCACGCGCCCTCGGCCCAGACAGCGCCCAGCAGGATGCCCACGCTGTAGATCGGGAATGCGATCACAGCGGTGCGATAGGCCAGTCGGTCGAGAGTGTCGGCATGCGGTAGTGGGCGGGAAAGCCCAGAGCTCCAGCCCGTTTCCTGACCCTGCGGTTGCCACACCCGGATCAGGTACATGATCGAGGCGACGCCGGATATCAGCAGTATGGCCGATCCCAGCGAGATGATCGAGACGTGGATGGGCAGCCAGTACGACTGCAGTGCCGGCACGACGGGAGAGGCTTCGGAATACAGGTTGGTGCCGCCGAAAAACAGCAGGATCAGAACCGGTACCAGTACGAATGGCCAGGCCACCTGTAGGGCCGGCTTGCGCAGGAAAATCAGCCCGGCGCCCACTCCCAGCAGCGTGGTGGCCAGAATGAACTCGTACATGTTGCCCCACGGGAAGCGACCTGTGGCCACCCCGCGCAGGATCAGCGCAGCCGCTTGGAAGAGGAAGGCGATGATGATGAATAGCTGTGCGATCCGTGCCCAGCGGACACTGCCTGCGGACTCACGGTCCTCGTCTCCGGTGTCGGTGAGAGAGGTTGATTCTGTGAGCCCGGGCCCACCGGCACCCACTAGGTTCCGGCTTGATTTAGTCACCTTGGCTACCCGGAATCCGGCGTAGTAGATCAACGATGCGACAAGCGCCAGCACGTATAGACCGAACGCGGACCTATACGCCAGGTCGCTGTAGGTGGAGAGCGTCTCGTTGACAGGCAGTCCCTGCGCGAGAATTACAGTGTTCACCGGATGTTGTCCTTCCACGAAGCGTCGGGGTCGGCGCCTCGACTAGATGCAGTGTCGCTAGGTTCGGGCAAGACGGGTGTAGCAGTAGCAATGGTGGCCAGCCGGTCCCGGAGGTCGTCGAATTCCCGGCCCCAGCCCGATCTGTCCGTCTTAGCGAGGCCACCCAGGTCGACGCGGGTCGCCTGGGCCCCGTCGACAATGACCCGTGCCCAGATCCTTCGGCGACGGACCATCAACGACAGGACGAGTCCACCCACCATGACGGCAGCGAACACGCCCACCCAGATCTGAGTAGGGTCCTCCGAGACCTGGATGTTGATGAACTCGTCGGCTCCATCGAAGCGAACCTCGGTGCCATCGGGCAGGGTCGTGGATTCGCCGGGCATGAGGTTGACGCGGGCCCTACGCTCCAACGCGCCCGACTCCATTAGGTCGGGGTCCAGCGAGAAGATCGACTGTGCGCCGCCATTGTCCAGGCCGGCGTTGCCCTGGTAGACGTCGATCGCCACCGCCGGGTCGTCCATCCGCGGGAAACGGGAGCTGAGTATGTTGCCGTCGAACGAGGCGGTCGGTGCGAACAGCCCCTGGATGGCGATCTGCTGCTCAAGGCGATCGTCGATGTCCGGGTACATGCCGGCTGGCGGATCAAAGCGCATGATGCCGGAGGAGAGAAAAGTCAACAGGTCCGTCGGTTGCCACTGCACTGTGTCTGTACGGGTCTCGCCGTTGGGGAACGTGACCGTGAACGTGGGCGCGAAGCCGTGACCTTGGAGGTAAACACGAGTACCGCCGATGCGCAGCGGGTGGTTGACCTGCAACGTGTAGGGATCCCATGTGTCTGGATCGGTGGTAGTGACCTCCTCACTGAAGCGAATGTTGGAGGTGAACATCTCCGCCTGGCCATTGGGTAGATAGTCGGTACGGAAGTCTTCGACCTTGATACAGAACGGCGCCAAGTCAGTGCCGTCTACCAGCAGACCTGCCCGGAACGAGTCGTACGCACTAGCCCCGGTGATTCACGGGGATCTGCGAATTTTCGG
>NZ_JAALDU010000487.1 GCF_014145015.1 Dietzia sp. E1
GGCCGGGGCAGGAGCGGCCGGGGAGCCGGTGGAGGTCACGCCGGGCGCCGCGGGGTGGCTCGAGGAACTGCGTGCGGCGGGGGCGGCGGGCCGGGAGGTCAGGCCCGGCGGCTGAGCCCCGGCACGTCGATGATCATGCCGCCGGCGTCGACGGTTGCGCTGGTCGAGGCGGTCGCCGTGAACCCGTGGACCTGCTCGTCGTCGCTCGACATGGTGACCGTGTCCTCGGTGACGTCGAGCGTCATGGAATCCACCGAGAGCACGCGCTCCTCCGCGGATCCGGGCTGGGCGTGCAGCCCGAGGCGCCGGATCATGACGCTGGCGAAGAACACGCTGTAGGTGACGTCCACGTCGACCACGCCGTCGCCGCCCACGCGGGACCGGGTGCCGCTCGGATCGTCGAGGAGCCAGGCGCCCTCATCGTCGCAGGCCAGGTCTATGGACCGCTCGTACTCCTCGGTGCTCACCGTCAGCCCGACCCGACGCAGGGCCTGATCCGAGCCGATCTCCGCGTCGTACTCGACCGTGAAGGCCACGTGCTCGGGGTGCGCCGCGGAGACGATCCGACCGCGGGCACGCGCGGACTCACCCCTGGGGACGATTCTGACCTGCTCGATCACCCTGCCGGTCTCGGAGATCCACGTGTACATGCAGGGAGCCGAGGCGCGCGGCGCTTCGGGCTGCGAAGAGGGCGTCTGAGAAGCGTTCACACCGACCACGGTAGGAAAATCTTCAGTAAAACGCACATCCGGATCCCCCGCCACCTCAGCGCGGACGCAGGTCCACGCGCGCCCGACGCCAGGGGTACAGCGTCACGTTGCGGGACCGCGGCCACTCCCGCCCGCTGCCGACCGGCTCCAGTCGGTACCTCTCGAGGAGCTGCCGGAGGATGACCTCGCCCTCCATCATCGCGAACGACGCGCCGATGCACCGGCGCGCCCCGCCACCGAACGGCAGCCACTCCGTGGGCGTGGGCACCTCGCCCAGGAACCTCCCGGGGTCGAAGTCGAGGGGCGACGGATAGGTCCCCGGCGAGCGGTGGGCCAGGACGATCGACGGCGACACGGTCACGCCCCGCGGGTAGGTGCGCCCGCCGATCGTGGCCGGTTCCTGCAGCTCCCGCATGACCATGGGCACGACCGGGTGCAGTCGCAGGACCTCCTTGAGCACGGCGTCGAGGTACTCCGACCCGTCCCCGGCGATCTCGGCGACGCAGCGCTCCTGGACCCGCGGATGGCGGGCCAGCTCGAGCATCGACCACGCCATGGCGGTGGCCGTGGTCTCGTGCCCGGCCGCGACGAGGGTCATGAGCTGGTCGCGCAGCTCCGCGTCCGAGAGCCCCTGCGCGTCGGTGGCCGAGGCGCGCACCAGCAGCGCCATGAGGTCCCGCCGCTCCTCGAGCGCCGGGTCGCGCCGGGCGGCCTCGATCTCCTCGCCGAGGAACTCGTGGATGGTCTCGAGGTCGCGCACCTCGCGGCTCCACGGCCACAGCCGGCGCAGCGGACCGATCCCCAGCCCGATCATCACGACCGGCCCCGCGTCGACCGCCCGGGCGACGATCGGCCGCATCCGGTCCAGCCGCGCGGAATCGGTCACGCCGAACACGACCCGCAGGATCACCTCGAGGGTGAGCTGGTTGAGCAGGACGTGCGCGCGGACCCGGCCCGAGCGCGGCCACCGGGACAGCTGCTCGGCGGTGACCTCCTCGACGAGCTCGCGGTAGCCGGCGATCTCGCGCCGCCCGAACGCCGGCGCCAGCAGTCGCCGCGCGCGGGCGTGCTCGTCACCGTCCTGCAGCAGGAGCGAGTGGTCGCCCAGGAGGGGACGGAGCAGGTCGTTGCCCTTACCGGCGTGGAAGACCGACGGCGAGCCGGCGAACACGTCCTTGACCTGCGCGGGCTCGGAGACCGCGACGACCTTCCGCCCCCGGGGGATCAGATCGAGCGTGAACGGCACACCGTACCGGCGGGCCGCCGCGGGGAACACGGCCGCGGGAGCGGCGAGGGCGAGCACCGCCTGCAGGAGGCGGGGCGCTCTCGGGCCCGGCGGAAGCCTGTGTGCGACGTCACTGATCATGCGCCCACCGTACGAGTCGCCCGGGCCGACCGCAGCGGGTTCGCTTCCGCGATCCGCGCGCGCCGTGCACCCCTGTGACACCCGCGGGTCGCCGGACGTTCACCGTGATCGTCACCTCGTCGTCGTCGATCGGGTTTACCCTGGGCCGCATGGCCCTGCTCCCGGTGGACACGGACTCGACGCCCGACGACATCGCCGCCCTCCTCGCCGTGGACGCCGCGGTGCGCGCGGCAGTGGGACTCGAGCACGACCGACCCACCGCCACGGCCCTGCACTGGACCGGCGCGGAGGGCATGTGGATGGCCCTCTTGCGGCCCGGTGACGGACGCGCCCTGCTGGCCGGATGGCACCACGAGTTCTCCCTCACCGAGGGCAGCGGGCGCGCCGGCGAGGCCGGCACCGACCTCGTGGGCGACGCACCCGGCTGGTGGCGCCGCGGAGTCGAGCACGCGCGGTCCCGCGGGGCGTACCTGGGGTTCCTCTACGGCTGGGACGGGTCGCGCTGGTGGCGGCTGGACCAGCCCGTCGACGACGGCTTCGATCCCGAACTGTTCCCCGTGACGCGCGCGGCGCTGCGCGACATCATCGACGACCTGGCCGATTCCACGCTCCTCGACGACCCCGACCCGGACGCCGTCGAGGCGCTGCTGGACGCCGGCGCCGGGCTCACCGCCGCGCACCTCGCCGCGGTCCTCCACGCCCCCGACGGCTGGCCGGAGGTCGACCTCGACGCCGGGGTACGCGCCGCCGACGAGTACCGCTCCACGGTCCCCGCCTGACCCCCACGGCCCCTCTGGCGCCCCCGATTTCTGTCACGATGGTCCGGTGAGAAGACTCGGCTACGTCGCGGCGAGGCGCCTCGGCCTGGAGGTGCTCGGCTGGACGCTCGTCGCCCTGGGAGTCGCCGCGCTGTTCCTGCCCGGCCCCGGG
>NZ_JAALDU010000488.1 GCF_014145015.1 Dietzia sp. E1
CGTACGACCACGAGGCCGAGGTGGTCCACGACCGTCAGCGGCGCGAGGAGCGTCGCCGGGCGCGCGCCGCACGACGCCACGCCCGCGCCGAGGTCACGCCAGGCTGAACCGTTCCTCCGCACCGACCGCGACCAGCCGCTCCTCCCCCGCCACCCGGACGCGGACCGGGGTCGCGTCGATCACGCCATCGCGGTGCCGGATCACCACCTCGTCGCGCGTCACCGTCACGGTGAGCGGGGAGCGCAGGTGGATCACCGAGAACGAGACACCGTCGATCGCCCCCGGCAGGTTCGGCTCCAGGTGGAGCATCCCGCCCTCGGCCCGCATGCCGGCGTAGAAGCGCTGCACGAGGTCGACCGTGCCCGCCATGACCCCCATGTGGATGCCCTCGCGGGTGGTGCCGCCCTGGATGTCGCCCACGTCGCTGCGCAGCGCCACAGTGAACCGCTTCCACGAGGAGTCCGGGTCGAAGCGGGCGAGGACGCCGGCGTGGGTGATGTACGACAGGGTCGACCCGTGCGAGGTCCGACGGTCGTAGTACTCGATCGTGCGGCGGGCGGCGTCGTCGGGGAACTCGTAGCCGAGCCGGGTGAAGATGCGGCGCAGCTCGTCGTCGCCGAACAGGAAGAAGAGCATCACCGCGTCGGCCTGCTTGGCCAGCTTGTAGCGGTCCGGGGTGTCGCCCTCGGCCTTGAGGATCCGGTCGAGGCGCTGGATGTCGCCGTACTTCGCGCGGTAGGCGTCCCAGTCCAGCTCCTCGAGGTCGGCGTAGCCCTCGAACTGGCTGATGATCCCGTCGTGGAACGGCACGAACATCCGGCGGCTGATGTCCTTCCACCGCTCGATCTCCTCGTCGCGGAGCTCCAGCCGGGCGCGGACGGCGTCCGCGCGTGGTGCCGGCAGCAGGTCGAGCAGGTGCGCGGCGATGTCGCAGATCCACGCCACGAAGACGTTGGTGTAGGCGTTGTTGCGGAGGCCGCCCTCGGCGGCGCCCGGGTACTTCTCGTGGTACTCGTCCGGGCCCATCACGCCGTGGATCTCGTAGCGCTCCCGGTCGGACGAGTAGTGGGCGACGGAGGCCCAGAACCGCGCGATGCCGAGCATCAGCTCCGCGCCCTGGGACTCGAGGAACATCGTGTCCGCGGTGGTGGTGATGTACTGCCAGACGTTGTAGAAGATCGCGGCGCTGACGTGCCGCTGGTTGTGGGACAGGTCGACGTCCCACTTCCCCGACATCGGGTTGAGGTGGACCTCCTGGGTCTCCTCGGTGCCCAGCGATCCGCTCTGCCACGGGAACATGAAGCCGGCGCGGCCGGCGGCCCGGGCGGCGGCGCGCGCCTCCGCCAGACGACGGTAGCGGTACATGAGCAGGCTGCGGGTGACGCCCGGCAACCGGTACGTGAGGAACGGCAGGACGAACAACTCGTCCCAGAACACGTGGCCGCGGTAGGCCTCGCCGTTGATCCCTCGGGCGGGGACGCCGGCGTCGAGATCGGCGGTGTTGGGCGAACACGTCTGCAGGATGTGGCTGATGTGGACACGCAGGAGGTGCTGAGCCTCGTCGTCGCCGAACACCTGCACGTCGCACGCCTGCCACAGCCGGTCCCACGACTCGCGGTGGTGCGCGAGGGCGGACTCGAACGACCGCGACCTGGCCACCGAGCGGTGCGCCCGCACGAGCGTGTCGCCCGTCGCGGGGTCGCGCGAGGTGAAGAGCGCCACCGACTTCTCCACGGTCACCGGCACCCCGCGCTCGAGGTCGAGGTGCAGCGTCTGTTGGACGTGGTCGGGGGTGCGGAAGTCGGTGCGGGGCACCTCGTCCGGCCGGCCGGCGGCGAGGACACAGGTCCGGGCGGCGACGCTGACGGTGACCTCGGACTGGCGGGTCCGGGTCTTGAGCGCCATCACCTCCGGCTCCGGGAACTCCGTTCCGACGGGGTGGAGGTGGGTTCCCTCGAGGTCGCGGTAGCGGGGCACGCCGTCGTTGGTGACCCGCCCGTCGATCGCGCTGACGACCTCGGCGGGCCCGGACCAGTTGAGCGGGGTGAGGGTCCACTCGAGGTAGGCGTGGTGCATCGACGCCATGGAGGTGAACCGGCGGCTGACCAGTTCGGTCTCGCGCCCCTCGCGGTCGCGGAAGCGCAGGTGCCGGGTGAGCACTGCGGCACGGAGGTCGAGCCGGTGCCGGTAGTCGAGGACCTCCACGTCCGCGAGGCGCAGGACCTCCGCGCCGCCGATCCGGAGTTTCAGCGGCAGCCAGTTCGGCAGGTTGACCAGGTCCTCGTTGTGGACCGGGACACCGCCGAGCAGGGTGGTCGCGCGGTTGTAGAGGCCGTGGACGTAGGTGCCGGGGTAGTGGACGTCGTCGGCCTCCTCCCATTCGGCCGCGCCGCGGGTGGCCATGTAGCCGTTGCCGGTGGAGGTGAGGGTCTCGCGCAGGCCCTCGTCCTGCGGGTCGACGCCGTCGTAGGCGAGGGTGAAGGCGGCGGTGTCCACGGGGCCGGTGTGCGAGAGGGTCACAGCTGTGACACAACCACACGCGCGTCGGCGGCGGGCGTGGTCGGCGGGCCTGTTCTCGAGATCGTCATCCCGCCGAGACCCGCCGGCCACGCCGGTGCGCTATGATCTAGGTCACAGTCGGGACGGTTCGGGCCGCGCCGCGAACCCCCTTGTCGACCGTCTCGTCGGACACGGGAGTTCACCATGACCGTTCAGCTCATCGAGATCACCGAGGACGTCGCCGACCGGATGCAGGTCCTCACCACGCCGACGGCCTGCCAGGTGGAGGACGCGCGCATGATCATCGTCGACCTGCTCGGCTCGGCGCCCTCGTGGCCACTGGCCGTTCTGGTCGACCAGGTCTGCATGGCGTACGAGTGCCCGGACGGTGAGCGCCTCATGGTCGATCTGCGCGACCGGGAGGGACTGGCGGATGACCTGCTCCGGGACGAGCCCGCGCTCAAGCGTGTGCGGTGGGTACGAGCCACGCGGATGGCGCTGCGCGAGTTGACCGACGCGGGAGAGGTCGTGTGGAGCCAGCCGTCGGACGATCCCGACGAGGTCGATCACCCGGAGGTGCAGGTACTGATGTCCGGCGCGGAGCCGCGGGCCTTCCACATCTACGTCGGCGAGCCGCTCCCCGACGGGTCGGTCTCCTTGCGGTAGCGCACGGCCACCGCGAGCATCACCGCGCCGACCGCGATGAACGACAGGACGCGGAACAGGCCCGGCAGCGTGGCGAGGTCCAGCAGGAGCAGCTTCGCCAGCGCGAGCGCGCCCAGGACGAACCCGAGCCGGCGGGCGTCGGCGATGCGGGGGCTCGGGGTGAGGACCAACCACGCCGCGCAGCAGATCCACAGCACGGTCACCACGAGGTGCGCGGCGAGGAACCCGGTGCGCGCCGCGCCGGTGAGGTCGCCGATCGTCACGCCGGCGGCGACGATCATCACCGAGAAGGTGGCCAGGGCGACGACCGCGCCGACCATCGTCACGCGCCTGGCCTCTCGGGGCAGTCGGCGCCGCGCCCACCACGTGACGGCGGCTGCCAGCGCGGTGACGGCGAGCGCGGAGACGACGTCCCAGTAGCTGAACTCGCGCACCGCGAGCCGTTCGCTGAGCGCGAGGTGCGGTTCGTTGACGCCCAGGTACACGAGCAGGGCGAGAACGGACGCGGCGCCGGCCACCCAGTGCAGCCACCGGCGGTCCCACAGCCCGGCCGCCGCGACGTACGCCAGCGCGCTGAGGGTGAGGGCGAAGCCGGTCATCTCACGCCCGCCCAGCTCGACCCAGGTGAGCAGGAGCAGTGCGCTGCCGACGATGCCGATCACCGCGGACAGGTGCGTGGCGGGACGGTCGCGGTCCGTGCCGCCGCCGCGGCCGGCGAGGACGGCGACGATCAGGTAGGCCGCGGCGAGGAGCAGGCCGTAGGGCCAGCCGGGGCGGAGGAGGTACGTGGCGGGCAGGAGGGCGAGGGGCAGTGCGGTGGGGACGACGACGAGGGCCGCGTTCTCGACGGCGGGGCTCCGGCGGAGTGAGTCGTACCAGGCCACCCCTGTCCCGACGGCGGCGAAGACGAGCGCGGTCGCGATGAGCGCCATCTGTTCACCGCGGGAGTGGAGGGCGGCCTGCGAGAGGTATCCGGCCAGCAGGACGCCGGGGAGGACGGACCACACGACGCGGACGGCCACCCCGAGGTCGGCGGCGAGGGCGGCGGTGACGATGCCGACGATCGCGACGAAGACCGGCAGTTCGACGTCCGTGGAGATGAACGGCGCGAGCAGCATCGTGCCCGCGGACACGAGGCACGCCAGAAGCCCCGAGGCCCACCGTTGGGCCAGCGCCATGCCGCCGAGGGCGAGTCCGCCGACGAACATGAACGCGGCCGGGACGGGGATCCACAGATAGAGGGTGGTCGCGGCGATGACGTCGAGCATCGCGGCGGCGAGCCCGGTCCCGACGAGCGCGAGCGCGCCGGGGTTGACCGGGGTCTCGGCCGTCGGTTCGTGGCGCGACTGCAGTCGTAGCCCCAGGGCGACGAGGACCACCGCGAGCGCGGCAGCGGCGATCACCCGCGCGATCGGCGGGAAGAGCCCGGCCTGGATGGCGACCACCAGGAGGAAGGCGATGCCGGCGAGCATGACCGACCCGCCGATCGCCGCGATGACGGTGGCGGCGGTGATCCGCGGCGCCCGCCGCGGACGCGCCTCGGCCGG
>NZ_JAALDU010000489.1 GCF_014145015.1 Dietzia sp. E1
CGATTCGTATCGGTCGCCGATGTAGTAGGTGCCGTTCGCAGGGCCGCAAACCACAGCAGCGGCGCATCGCGCAGTCCCCATTTGATACCGAGGAAGCAGGCAGCCAGGGCGGCGGTGATCCATAACATCCGAAGCGGGGACGGTTTGCCGGTTAACGCAGGGGATCCGCCTTCGGCTCGCGGGGAGGTCATCGACGCCCCCGCGGTTGACTGTCTGCCGATTTGTCGCTCGGGCTGGCCATCCGGTCCGGGGGTCTTGAGCTACAAGAACTCAATCGGCGCGGGAGGGGAGAGGTGACGCTTTCAAGGGGAAGGGTCGCGAAGAGCCCGCTGGGTTTGGCCCACGCAAGGAGCTGCGAGCGAAGCAATAGGTTGACGAGCGGATCGACGAGCCCGCTGGCGGGCAGGCCGGCGAGCGGGTGGTCCTTGCCTGCCCAGTGGGAATTCTGCCGATTTGTGCCACCCGTACCGCGACCGAGGGGCAACCTCACCAGGGTGTGGTGTAGCTCAGAGCACCTCATCGCGTCGGTGACCCCTACTTCGGCAGCGGTGGCTGCACCGGCGGCGGGAGAGGACGCGATCCATGTATGCACTGCCTGGAAGGTCATCGCCTCTTCTGTTCTGTCGGACATCGGTAGCCTCCTCGCCGCGGTGGGTGGCCCGCGATTTTCTAGCTCGCATCCAATGTGACTGTATGCGGTGTTACGGCCGGAGTTGGGCAGAGCCTCCCTCAAAGTATGAATGTGAAGAATGCCACCGCCATAATCCCGGAGTGCTCTTTCAGAATGTTTATTGAACCTTCATCGGAGGTGACTCCAAACTTCATCTTTTTGCGAGATCATTACCAGTATTTGAATGAGGAGCAGATGTGACGGACCAGGATCCAATTACCGGCCTGCCTGAAAGCCCTATTGGGGAGACGGTGGTGTTGGCCGCTCACGGTGTGGCTAAGTCCTACCGAACCGGGTGGTGGCCACGACGGCGCACCCGACGCGTGCTGCGCGGCGCGGACATCGAGCTTCGACCTGGCGAGATCGTGGGTCTAGTGGGCGAAAATGGGTCGGGGAAATCAACTCTGATGAAAATTTTAGTGGGTGCTTTACCCCGAGATAGCGGCACCATTAGCCACACTGGGCCCATCGGATTCTGTCCGCAGGAGCCGATCCTGTACGAGAGGCTGACCTGCGACGAGCACTTCGACCTGTTCGGTCGGGCCTACCGCATGGACGACGACGAGATCGAGCGGTCCAAAGACGACATCTACACCACGTTGGGCTTTGTCGCGTGGAGGCACGCTCGCGTTGAGGCGCTGTCCGGGGGGACTCGGGCCAAGCTCAACCTCGGCTTGGCGCTGCTTCCGGACCCTGACCTGCTGCTACTGGATGAGCCCTACGCCGGGTTCGACTGGGACACCTACCAGCGGTTCTGGCAGTTGACCCGAGACCGGCGCGAGTCCGGGCGCAGTCTGTTGATCATCAGCCATTTCATCACTGACGCCGAGCGCTTCGACCGCATCTACGACCTGGTCGACGGCAGGACGATCTTACGATGACGACCCCATTCACTGTGTCGTTGACGTGGCGGTATCTGGTCGAGTATGCCCGCCGTCCAATAAATTTGGTGCTACTGGGCGTCGTGCCCCTGGTGTTTGTGGGCCCTTCCGGAATCAGAGTGCATTGATCCGATTCTG
>NZ_JAALDU010000490.1 GCF_014145015.1 Dietzia sp. E1
ATGAAGCAGAACCTGTGGTGGGCCGCCGGCTACAACCTCGCCGCCGTGCCCCTGGCCGCAGGTGTCCTGGCCCCGATCGGATTCGTACTGCCCATGGGCGTCGGCGCCATCCTCATGTCCGCCTCCACCGTCGTCGTTGCTCTCAACGCGCAGCTGCTGCGCCGTCTCGACCTCCGCCCGGACACCGTCACCACAGCGATGCAACGAGGATGAGTCCGATGAACACCACCCACTCCACTCGGAGACGAGCCGCGATCGCGCTCGTTGCCGCCGCTGCCCTGACCCTGACCGGCTGCTCGCCCGGGCCCGCCGAAAATGCAGTACCCAACTGGCCTCCCGCGTCGTTGGAGCACTACGATCTCGCCGGCCTCGAGGCACCCCAGATCATCAACACGCTCGACACCATGCCGGTGGCCGACAGGCCGAACGATCTGATCGCCTCGGTGCAGCCGACTGAGCTCGTCTTGACCAGTGGCGATGAGAGCCTCGAGACGATTCCTATTCCAGAGGACCAGTTCTATCTGTCAGTGGCTCCGTATTACACGAGCACCCACCCCTGCCGATTCCACAGCCTGACCACTTGCCTCGGCGAGATCGCCAACGAACAGGTGCACGTCACAGTCACCGATAACGCCTCCGGTGACACCCTCATCGACGAACCGCGCATCACCTACGACAACGGCTTTCTCGGGCTCTGGCTACCGCGAGGCATCACGGCCACGCTCACCATCGACCACGACGGCAGAACGGCCACCGCTCCGATCTCCACGGGCGACGATGACCTCACCTGCCTGACCACTATGCAACTCGCCTGACATCCCCACTCGCGCCGATATCGCCACCGACGCGGCCACCCACCGGCAGGAAGGTAGTGCGGTCAGCATGGACCACAGCACACAGTCCCAAGACAAGCTCACTCTCACCGGATCCGTCGCGCTGGGAACCGGGGTAATGATCGGAGCCGGCATCTTCGCCCTCGTGGGCCAGGTCGCGGAATTGGCCGGCGGCTGGGTGCCGTGGGCGTTCCTCGCCGGCGCGGTGGTAGTGGCGTTCAGTTCCTACTCCTACATCCGGTACTCGGCCACCAACCCGTCCTCGGGCGGGATCGCGATGCTGCTCAAAGCCGCCTACGGGCCCGGGGTGGCGGCCGGCACGTTCTCCCTGTTCATGTACGTGTCGATGATCCTCGCCGAGTCCCTGCTGGGGCGGACCTTCGGCACCTACGTGCTGCGGCCGTTCGGCATGCAGGACTCCTCCCTGTGGGTGCCGGTGCTGGCAGTGTTCGCCATCGCCGCCGCCGCGCTGGTCAACCTGGTGGGCAACCAGTGGGTCGAGCGGTCAGCCACCGCTACCGCGGCGCTCAAGATCGTGGGCATCGCGGTGCTGGCGATCGCCGGCATCCTGGCCGCGGGCGTGTCCTCGCTGGGCCGACTGTTCACCGTCGCCGAACGCACCCCACCGGAGCACGGCTGGATGGGCTTTCTGGCCGGGGTGACCCTGTGCATCCTGGCCTACAAGGGCTTCACCACGATCACCAACCAGGGCGCGGACCTACGGGACCCGGAGCGCAACATCGGCCGCTCCATCATGATCTCCATCGCCCTGTGCACCGTCCTCTACCTGTTGATCACCGTCGCAGTAACCGCCAGCCTGACCGTTCCGCAGATCATCGGGGCCCGCGACTACGCCCTCGCCGAGGCTGCCAAGCCGATGTTCGGATCCTGGGGCGTCACGCTGACCGTGATCATCGCGGTGGTGGCGACGCTGTCAGGACTCATCGCGAGCTTGTTCTCTGTCTCCAAGCTCTACGACATGCTCCGCGACATGGGCCAGGTGCCGGGACTACCCGGGGCTGGCGGACACCAGTCGCTCTACATCACAGCCGGCCTGGCGATCCTCATGGCAGCCTTCTTCGACCTGTCACAGATCGCCTCCCTGGGGGCGATCTTGTACCTGGCAATGGACATCGCCATCCATTACGGGATCGTCCGACGCCTCAAGGACGACGTCAATGCCAAGGCGTGGATCCCGTGGGTCGCGATCGTCCTCGACGTCGCAGTGCTCGTACCCTTCCTCCTGCTCAAGGCGCAGTCCGACCCACTCACGCTGGGCATCACCGCGATCGTGGCCCTAGTCATCATCACAGCGCAGTGGATCACCGTGCGTCACCGCTCCGCACAATGATCCGCCCTTCTGCGAAAAGCCGCTACAACGGGTATTGGACGCTTGTTATTACAAAGATTCTGCGAAGGTCGAACCGAGGGACTGTAGCCAGTTCTGCGCATCAGTAGCGTCGGCGTTAGCTGGGCGCCTCCAGCGACGACTCGGAGAAGAAGGGAGCACATCGATGTCTCACATCACTTCAATGATCGAAACCCACCCCAACGACGCTTCCGGCATAGACGTGCAGAAGCTTGCCGACTGCATCGCCGCGTGTCTCGAATGCGCACAGACTTGCACCTCGTGCGCTGACGCCTGCCTGGCCGAAGAGATGGTCGCAGACCTACGGAACTGCATTCGCCTCAACCTTGACTGCGCCGATCTCTGCGCAACCACTGGCAAAATCCTCAGCCGTCGCACCGGGCAGAACCTAGCCACGGTCAAAACCACGCTCGAGGCATGCCGGACAGCATGCGCAGAATGTGCCACCGAGTGTAAGAAGCACGAGGACATGCACGAGCATTGTCGAGTCTGCGCCGAAGCCTGCCGCAAATGCGAACAGGCCTGCACCGAACTCCTGTCCGCGATCAGCTAACGATCAATGCCCGGCCTGGTCGGTCGTACGACAATCGACCAGGCTGGGCCACCCGCCGATATCCAAACGTTACGTAAAGTCGAAGCAGGGGCCGTATGCACAGTTCAACGATATGAACCGCCCAGCCCTAAGCCACAGCTAGCAGACTCCCCGCAAGGAAAACCGCATCGCTATTCAGTCGGTTTGACGAGAACGACCTGGGATGGATCTATGCCATCCGCGGAAGCCAAGGTAGGGAGTTCGTACCCCTCGAGACCGTCAAGCTCAAGACTCGCCCGAGCTGCTCGATGCGAAGAATGAACTGACTGGCCATTGGCGATGGCAGCATAGAACTGTGCGGCGTAGTTGATGGCATCGGTGTCGGCAATGCTGTCTGCCATCCCAATGGCGAGGGGGACGATCTTCTCTTCAACCAGGTTGTTAGCCTGCGGAGCCGAGTTGCACGAGTTCAAGAGAACGAGCAGGGGTGGACTGTCAGTGGCTTGCACGGCTCGGGCGAATGCCTGTGCAGTCACTATCACGCCGTCGTGCTGCTCATCTCGGTCTCTCTCGAAGACGATGAGAGCACTGCTGCTGTGACCTGAGAAGTGAACGACGTGGGGACGGAACTTAGTGATCCCGTCCATCAAGTCCGCCGTAGTAGCGGCGGGCCGCGCGTCGAACTGAATCTGATCACGGTGAAGCGCAGCTTCAACCGCAGTTCGAATCCGTTTCTGCTCTCGGCCGATCCTCAGGTCCCCCTCGGAAGCGGCGCCCAGCAGCAATATTCTGAGCACTTCCGCTTTGGGCGATGGTACCGAGCGCATTACCTCGTTCACCGCATCTTCTGCTTGCCTGAGCCGCGAGTTGAACGCCTGCCTTTCGCCAGCAGCCCTACGCGCAGCCTCTTCCTCTGCCTTCTTGCGCTTACGCTCCGCCGCCTCAAGCTCTGACTTTTGTGCTCGCTCCAATTTCGCCTGGAGATCCAGCTCCTGTTTTGAGTAGCTGTCCACTCTCTTCTGCCACTGTGCGGCGTCTTTACCTGCCGTTTCCGCCTCTTTATCCTTACGCTCCGCCTCCCTGAGCTTACTCTTCATGGTGGTCGAGCTCTTGGTGGCCGCCGCTGCACCGCGGGCCTTGGCAGCCGCTGCCCTGGCGGTCGATTCCTTAGTCCTGCAGTTCCCCACCTTGGATTCTGCGTCTCGTCGCTGCTTGCGCTTTTGTTCCAGCTGCCTGCGGTACATGCTCGAACTCATCTGGTCCCTCCTGGTCGGAGATTGGGTTCTCGCAAGCTACAGCAGGGGTCCGACACTCGAGCACCACAGCGCGAACCGCCCTTCAGTTTGTGTGCACGCGCTGCAAAGCGCGGTACAGCGTGGACCGCCCCACACCGAGGTCACGGGCGATCGCCGACGGCCCCTCCCCCGCCTCGACGCGGGCCCGGGCCTTGTCGACCTGCTCGTCAGTCAGGACGCGTTTGCGTCCCTTGTACTTGCCTTTCGCCTTAGCGATGGCGATACCCTCGGCTTGGCGTTCACGGATTATTGCTCTCTCGAACTCGGCGAACGCCCCGAGCAGCGACAGCATCAGATCCGCTCGAGGATCCTGGGC
>NZ_JAALDU010000491.1 GCF_014145015.1 Dietzia sp. E1
GGAGACTCTTTCGACCCGACCGGATGCAGACGACCACGCCCACGCCCGGACCGCATGACAGTCGCACGTTCCCCCGGACGTCGATCGAGAACCGGCTCACGAGCGACTTCGGCTCAGGGGCGGCCGAGAAGGCCTGGGCTGAGCTGTCGGATGCGGGCTGAGGGCCGCCGCGCGCTCAATACGCGGCGGCCAGGATCCCCTCGGCCTGGGCGCGGCTGATCCCGGTGCTCACACCGCACGCCGTGCACGTCGCCTCATAAGACGAGCCCAACGGGACGATCGGGATGAAGAACACCGAGAACGCGCGCTTACGGCGGTCGACCCGCTGCGCCGCCCGGTGACCGCACCGCGGGCAGGTGGCCTGTGCCAGCCCGAGATTCCGGGACGAGTTCTTGAAGCCGAAGATGACGAGCATGCCTCCAGCGTGCCAGCGCTGGGCGCCCGGGCTGCGCGTGTCGTCGACAGGCAGTCGACCCCACACGGTGTTCCACAGGCCCGTGCCCCTCCACAGACCGGCCGAAAACCGGCCTGCAAGCGGGCTCGCGGCCCCGCCGGTGCACCACAGTGCTGGTCATGGCACCTCCACCCAGCGACCCGAGACGCCGCGGCGACCTCACCACAACCCGCGGAGCGCACCGCGCCACGAACGGTTACAGGAAGGCGCATCACGGGATCTGGGAACCGGCGACCACCATCACCACGCCCACCACGCGGCTGGCGGCGGCGACGCTGGCGTGCCCGACTGCCGTGGCGACCGGGTGGCTGGCCGCCGCGATCCACGGCCACCCGTGGCTACCCCGGCAGTACCCGGTCGAACTGGCGGTGGGGGCCGGACGCGTACGCCGCGAGGGCATCGTCGCCCGCCGCTACGCGATACCGGACGACCACGTGGAGACGATTCTCTCGGCCGACGGCGCGGATCTCCGAGTCGCCAGCCCGGAATGGACGCTTTTCGACCTCGCCCGATACCAGGACCGGGTCGAAGCGATGGTCGCTCTGGACGGCGCCTACCGGATGGGCCCAGGCTACGACCCCCGCTACTCGCTGCCGAGGCTGCTCGACCGATACCCGGGTCTGCGGGGGAGCAGGATCGCCCTCGAACGCTGCGCCGGTGTCGAGCCAATGACCGAGTCCGCGATGGAGACGCGCCTTCGGATGTTTTTGGTGGACCTCGGACTGACCGGGTTCGTGGTGCAGTTCGACGTCCCCGGGTTGCCGTACCGGGTGGACTTCGCCTTTCCCGATCGCAAGGTCCTCGTGGAGTACGACGGGGGCGGCCACCGCACCGCCGCCCAGCACGGTCGCGACGCCCGCCGCTCGAACCGCCTGCGCGCGGCCGGCTGGACGCAGATCATCGTGACGGCGTCGCTGTTCTACCGGCGCCCGCGTGAACTCGCCGCGCAGCTGCTCGCGGTGCTCGGGTGAGCCGGCTGGGTGGTGCGCTGGCCCGTCTGCCCCGCCCGCCCCGGTCAGCCCCGGATGCTCCTATGGATGTCAAGCGGCTTTGGCGAGGT
>NZ_JAALDU010000492.1 GCF_014145015.1 Dietzia sp. E1
CCCGTGGTCGGCCAGATCTCCGCCGGCTCCCGCCAGCCCATCCGGCTGCAACCCGGTCAGACCGTGCGCGTCGACACCGGCGCGCCGCTGCCGACCCTCGCCGACGCGGTCCTGCCGGTCGGGTGGGCCACCCCCGACGGCCGGCAGATCGTCCCGACCCGCACCGTCCGCACCGGTGACTACGTCCGCCGCATCGGCGACGACGTCCAGCCCGGCGACGTGGCCGTCCGCGCCGGCAGCATCATCGGTCCCGCCCAGGTCGGCCTCCTCGCCTCCGTCGGCCGCGCGAAGGTGCTCGTGCACCCCAAGCCGCGGATGTCGGTCATCTCCGTGGGCGACGAGCTCGTGGACGTCGACGGCCGGCCCGGCACCGGGCAGGTCTACGACGTCAACTCCTACGCCCTCACCGCCGCCGGCCGTGACGCCGGTGCCGACGTCCACCGGGTGGGCATCGCCAGCACCGAGCCGTCGCGCCTGCGCGAGGTGCTCGAGGGGCAGCTCGTCCGCAGTGAACTCGTCGTGGTCTCCGGTGCCGCCGGCGGAGAGGCCACCACCCGGATCCGCCAGGTCATGGCCGAGCTCGGGCAGATCGAGGTCAACCGCGTCGCCATGCACCCCGGCTCGGTGCAGGGCTTCGGCCGGCTCGGTCGCGACGAGGTCCCCACCTTCCTGCTGCCGTCCAACCCGGTGAGCGCGCTGGTGGTGTTCGAGATCATGGTGCGGCCCCTCATCCGCATCGCGCTGGGCAAGCGTCAGCCCATGCGCCGCACCGTCCGCGCCCGCACGGTGGCACCCATCTCGTCGGTCGAGGGGCGGCGCGGTTACCTGCGCGGCCAGCTCATGCGTGACACGGACACGGGCGAGTACCTCGTCCGCGCCCTCGGCGGCGCCCAGGGGTCCTCCACGCACCTGCTCGCGTCGCTCGCGGAGGCCAACTGCCTCGTCGTGATCGACCCGGGCGTCACCGCCGTGAGGGCGGGTGACGAGGTCGACGTGATGTTCCTCGCCCAGCGGGGGTGAACCGGGGCGTGAGCGGCGTGTGGGACGCGTTGACCGCCGACACGGCCGCCCACCCCGGGTGGCCCCTCGAGGCGGGGCCGCTGCGCGTGCCCGCGGGCGTGGTCACCCTGCGGCCGGTCCGCCGGCGG
>NZ_JAALDU010000493.1 GCF_014145015.1 Dietzia sp. E1
GGCGTCGTTGTCGAAGCCCGGCTCCGGCGTCCCGCCGCGCCGCACCGCGCCCGGGGTATCGGCCAGGACCGGCACCACGCCGGGGCCGAGCACGGTGTCGTCGACGCCCGGCACGGTGTGCGGCACGAGCATGTCGCGGGCGAGGAACTGCTCGTCGCGCACCACGTCGGCCACCGTGTTGACCGGGCCCACCACCACGCCCGCGGCGTCGAGGGTCTCGCGGATCTCCTCCGCGGTCCGCTCGGCGGCCCAGTCGGCGATGATCGCGTCGATCTCGTCCTGGTGCACGCCGCGCGCGGAGTGGTCGACGAAGCGCGGGTCCTCGGCGAGCTCGGGGCGACCCATCGCCGCGCACAGCCTGCGGAAGACGGTGTCCTGGTTGGCGGCGATGATGACCCACAGGCCGTCGGCGGCCCGGTACAGGTTGGACGGCGCGATGCCCTCCAGCCGGGTGCCCGACGGGCCGCGGACGACCCCGGCCGCGTCGTAGTCGGGGATCACCGACTCCTGCACCGCCAGGCACGACTCGGTGAGCGCGACGTCCACCACCTGGCCGCGGCCGGTCGTGGTGCGGGCGAGCAGCGCGGCGAGGATCCCCTGTGCGGCGAACATGCCGCCCAGGGTGTCGCCGAGGGACAGGGCCATGCGCGGCGGCGGCATGTCGGGGAACCCGTTGAGGTGGCGCAGGCCCGACACGCCCTCGGCGACGGACGCGTAGCCGGCGCGGGTGGACTGCGGCCCGGTCTGGCCGTAGCCGGAGACCCGTCCGATCACGAGGCCCGGGTTGACCACGTGCAGTCGGTCGGGGCCCAGGCCCCACTTCTCGAGCGTGCCGGGGCGGAAGTTCTCCACCACGACGTCGGCCCGGGCGACCAGGTCGAGGAACATGGCGGCGCCGTCCTCTCTGCGCAGGTCCAGCGTGACGGACTCCTTGTTGCGAGCGTGGACGGTCCAGAAGTGGCGGCGGCCGTCCCGCTCGCCCTGGCCCCACGTGCGCAGCGGGTCCGGCCGGCCGGGGTCCTCGATCTTGACGACCCGGGCACCCATGTCGCCGAGGAGGCGGCCGGCGAACGGCCCGGCGATGAGGGTGCCCAGTTCCAGCACGAGCATCCCGGCCAGCGGGCCGGATCGCTCCTGCTCGCCCGCGTCAGTACCGAGGTCAGTCAGCTCAGACCCGCAGCCCTCCGTCACACCGTCCGCCTTCCCGCGTCACCGGACCTCGCTCCCGCGGTCCGTACCCACTTCAGCACCCTAGGAGACTGCTGAACAATCAGGGTGTCCGCCCCGC
>NZ_JAALDU010000494.1 GCF_014145015.1 Dietzia sp. E1
CCGAGTCCGGCGAGCGCGACGTCGACCCGGCGGTCGGCATCCCACGCGTCCAGTGCGGTGGCCAGCTCGAGCGCGGCCGCGTAGTCGTCCTCGGCGCCGGGTTCCTCGGCCCCCATGGCTTCGGCGGCGGCGTCCACCGCGCGCAGGGCGGCCAGGCTGTCGGCGATCTCCTCGGCGACGAGGTCGCCGACCGTGCGCGCCGCGGGGGCGTCCAGGTGTTGGTCGACGGTCCCTATCCGTCCGACCCGTGAGACGGTTCCGGAGTCCGGGCGGTGCCGCCCGGCCAGGACGCGCAGGAGCGTCGTCTTGCCCCGACCGTTCTCCCCCACCACGGCGAGCCGCGATGCCGCGGAGACGGTGAGGTCGACGCCGGTCAGGACGGTGCGGTCGCCGAGCGTCACCGCCACGTCGGTCAGGCGGATGTGTGCGCGGTGGCCCGCGGGGAGTCGGTGGTGCTGGTGATGATGCTGGTCGTGGTGCACGGTGCCCTCTTCGGCTCGTCGTGGAGCCGGGTAGCACGAGATGGCCGCCCGGCGTGTGCCCGTGGACGGCGTGCAGGGAGAGGGGTGAAGGTGGTCTCCGCCGCCGTCAGCGGCGGGACCAGGGCTTCATGGTGATGGCACCGGGATACATGCCCGGGAGTGTATCCCGGGACCGCCCCGGGACGCACCCTTGGCGTCAACTCTGGTTGACATCGGCGGTAGTGTCAACGTAGGTTGACGGATGAGGTGGTGACAATGGAGACGACGTTCGACTTCAGCGCGGAGGACTCCCCCGTCGACAGACTGGCCGCCATCGCGCGGGCCAAGGCCGAGATCGCCCGCGAGGAGGCGGCCGCGGTGCGATTCGCCAGAGTGCACGGGTTGAGCTGGGCGGAGATCGGCACGGTCCTGGGGGTGAGCAGGCAGGCACTGCACAAGCGATTCGGAAGGACGGCCTGAGGAGCACATGGCGAGGACGCGAACCGGAGAACTCCTGCGACCACTCGTCACGCTGGCCCCGAGCCCCCCGCGGCTGCCCAATGCGACCAAGGCGGGGCTCACGGTCCTGCTGTGCCTGGCGGTCCCGACGCTGCTGGGGCGCTTCGACCTGGGGCTGCTCACCGTCACCGGGACCTTCGCCGTCCTCTACGCCCCGGCCGCCCCGCTGCGTCGTCGCGCCGCGACCGTCGCCGGCATCGGTCTGGGCCTGGTCGTCGCCACCTCCCTCGGCGCGTTCACCGCGGGCTCCCACCTCGCGTTCGCGGTGACCGCGGTGCTGCTGGCGACCGTCACCGCCGGGCTGTGCCTGGCGCTGCGCGTCGGTCCGCCCGGGTCGTACTTCCTCGTGCTGACCGCCGGCATCGCGTACCTGCTGGTCGGCGAGCACGGCACCGAACCCGCCCTCGTCCCGGGCATGACCGCGGTCGGTGCCGTCGTGGCGTGGCTGGTGACCATGGCGGACCTTCTCCCCGATCCACGCCGGCCGGAACGTCGAGCGGTGCGCTGCGCGCGGGACGCGGTCGCGGCCTACGCGGCCACCGAACCGGGACCCGACAGCCGGCCGCAACACCGCGCCGCGGCCCAGGCCCTCGCCGACGCCGAAGAGGCCGTCGCCGAGGGTATGTGGACTCCTTCCGGGCCGATCAGCGCCGAGCTCGCCACCGCCCACCGCGAGTACGACGCCCGCGCGGCGCGGGCGAGCCGACACATCGTGCCCGGCGACGACCCCGCCTGGGGTCACTTCCTAAGGCGGACTCGGTAGCCGCGAGCGCTGCCCCTAGAAGGGTATGCAACTAGTGTCGCGTGTCGTTAGTTCCTAAATGCTTGGGT
>NZ_JAALDU010000495.1 GCF_014145015.1 Dietzia sp. E1
GTGCCACGGGCCAGTCCCTGACCGAACAGGTTGAAACCGACGAACGCACACGAGGCGTCGTCGCCCAACTCGATCTCGTCGCCCACCGCGTGGACGGCGAGGATGTAGCGGTGCGGGCCGTGACCCGCCGGCGGTGCCGCGCCCACGAAACCCTTGAAGCCGGCGTCGTTGCGCACCACGACGGCGCCCTCCGGCAGGCCCGAGGTGTCGTCACCCGTACACGCGCCCTCGGGCAGCGACGTCACGTCCGCGGGGATGTTGGCGACGGACCAGTGCCAGAAACCCGACGCCGTGGGCGCGTCCGGGTCGAACACCGTCACCACGTACGTCCTGGTGCCCTCGGGGCCGGCGCTCCAGCTCACCTGGGGCGACTTGTCCTGGCCGCCCTCGACGCCCATCTTCCCGCCGAGCTGCGCGGCCGACAGTGTGGCGCCCTCGGTGAACGACTCGCTGGTCACCTCCAGAGCGGGCAGATCCGGAAGGGCGGCATACGGGTCGGGCACGCGGAACTGGGTCATCGTTCTCCTCCTGCGATCGGACGGTGTGGAGTGGTCCTCCAGCCGGTCACGTCCCTGTCTACCAGCGATGACCGCCCCGCGCGCCCCGCGGCGGGACCGCGATTTGGTCCCGGGTCCGGGCATCGGCTAATGTCATTCCTCGCACGGCCAAGGCGGACGAGATCCGCCGAAGGCAGCCAGTGTGCGAGCGCGAGTGGCGGAATGGCAGACGCGCTAGCTTGAGGTGCTAGTGTCCTATTAACGGACGTGGGGGTTCAAGTCCCCCCTCGCGCACACTGTGTCGAGACAGTAGAAGGGCCCCGGATCCGCGAGGAACCGGGGCCCGCTCTCGTCTCACGGGAAGGATCCGACAGATGCCCCGGACTCCGGTACCCGCCGCCCAGCAGGAACTCATCGACCGACTCCGCGAGCACCTCGCGGACGCTCCGGTCTCGCGCGAGGTGTCCATGTTCGGCGGCCGCTGCTTCATGGTCTCCGGGAAGATCGTGGTGAGCGCCGGCAGGGACGGCGGCCTCCTCGTGCGGGTGGACCCGGATCGGCACGCCGAACTCCTCTCCCGGCCCGGCGCCGCACAGGCCGAAGTGGGCGCCGGCCGCGATATGGGGCCCGGCTGGATCACGGTCGCGGCAGACGCGATCGCGGACGACGAGGCGTTGTCCACGTGGCTCACCGCGGCGCTGCAGTACTACCGCGCCGTCACCGGGGGCGGTGACGGATGAGCGGGATCGCGGACGCGCTGGGCCGTGCGCTGGGCGCCGTCACCCGTGCGGCCGACCGCCGGCTCGATGCCCTCGGCCTGGCCCCGCCGCC
>NZ_JAALDU010000496.1 GCF_014145015.1 Dietzia sp. E1
GCGGGTCAGCCGACGCGCGAGAGCCAGGTGACCTCGGAGGCGGCCGGGTGGCCGCGCAGCGGCTCGAGCGCGCGGTCCCACGGGGTGCCGAGCTCCGCCTCGACGGCGGCGTGGAAGGCGGCGGGGCCGGCCTTCATGAGGTGGCGCAGCCGGTTCTCGCTGATGACGACGTCACCGCTCGCACCGGTCTGCCCCCGCCACATGCCGAGCTCGGGCGTGTGCGAGAAGCGTTCGCCGTCGACGAGGTCGCTCGGGTCCTCCGTCACCTCGAAGGACAGCATCGACCACTTGGCCAACGACTCGGCCAGCCGTGCGCCGGTGCCGACCGGACCGATCCAGTCGACGATCGCCTTGCGAGCGCCCGGCTGGGCCGGCTGGTCTTCCCAGCGCATGGCCGAGTTGGCGTCGAGCGTGCTCGCCAGAGCCCACTCGACGTGAGGACACAGCGCGGTCGGCGCGGCATGGATGAACACCACGCCGGTCGTCGTATCCGCGAAATGGTTATGGTCAGACATCACTTCACTCCCGACTCACTGAGGGACGTCTTCCCCAACGACCTCACGAAATCGTGTGAATGATGTGGCTTGTGTTGTTGTTGGTTTCTACTGTGCCTGAAGTGACCGGATTACACCAGTGACACTTCTGGACTCTCAGCAAAGTTACAGCACCGTGATTCCGACGCCGGGCGGCCCCTCGGCGTGTCGGCCAGCCCACCGGACGGCTCATCGATCCGCCCGGGCCGGACCCGGGCACCGGCAGCGGCGCGGTTACCGCCCGAGCGCCTCGACGACGCCGTCGGACAGCTCCGGCCACAGCGGCTTGGCCCAGTCGCCGAAGTCGCGGTCGGTGAGCACGACCAGCGCCGCGGACAGCGCGGGGTCGACCCACAGCAGCGTCCCCGACTGCCCGAAGTGGCCGAACGTCCCGGCCGAGTTCCGCGAACCGGTCCAGTGCGGGTCCTTGTCCCCGCGCAACTCGTACCCCAGCCCCCACGGGCACGGCTTCTGCATCCCGTACCCGGGCACGATCCCGTCGAGCCCGGGGAACTGCTCGGTCACGGCCTCGGCGAGGGTCTCGGTGGCCAGCAGTCGCGGCGCGACGAGTTCGCGCGCGAAGGGCACGAGGTCCGCGAGGCTGGCGGAGGCGCCGTGCCCGGCCGAGCCCTCGAGGGCGGTGGACTCCATCCCGAGCGGCCGGCACACGGCCTCGTGGAGGTACTCGGGGAAGTCGATCTCGGTGGCGTCGGCGATGTGGTCGGCCAGCACCTCGAACCCGGCGGACGAGTAGATGCGTCGCCGGCCCGGCGCGGTGCGGACCTCGTCCCTGTCGGCGAAGTCGAGTCCGGAGGCGTGCGCGAGCAGGTGCCGCACGGTGGAGCCCTCGGGACCGGCGGGATCGTCGAGGCCGATCGCCTCCTCCTCGACCGCCAACAGGGCGGCCGTGGCGACGAGCGGCTTGGTGACCGAGGCGAGGCGGTAGACGCGACTGTCGTCGCCGTGCGTCGCGAGCGCGCCGTCGGGTCCGACGACCGCGGCCGAGACGGTGTCCACCGGCCATTCCCCGACCACCGCAAGTGCGGCGGCGAGCGCGTCTCGATCGACCTGGTCCGACATCGGTTCCTCCCTGGTTCGCGTCCGGCCGGCGGCGCCGGCGGCAGTGCCCGTCAGTCTGTCAGGTCGGCGTGGACGCCGCGCCGGGGCGGGCGGACCCCGAGGCGGGCTGTCCCCGCACCGGGTCGGGCGGTCAGGGCCGGGGCACGTCGCGGCGCCGGAACGCGGCGAGCCCGGCGGCGACCAACAC
>NZ_JAALDU010000497.1 GCF_014145015.1 Dietzia sp. E1
CCGCCGCCAGGTCACGCGTGCCGGTGTGGCACAGGGTCACGGTGGAGTTCTCGCTACGGCGCGTGAGCATGAGGCCGATCGGGCGTCCGACGGTCACGCCGCGGCCGACCACCACGACGTGTGCGCCGTCGAGCTCCACCCCGAACCGGCGCAGCAGGTGGATACACCCGTTGGGGGTGCACGGCAGCGGGGCGGGCTCGTTGAGCACGAGCTTGCCGAGGTTGACGGGGTGGAGACCGTCGGCGTCCTTGGCGGGGTCGATGCGCTCGAGGATCGCGTTCTCGTCGAGATGCCCGGGCAGCGGCAGCTGCACGATGTACCCGGTGCACGCGGGATCATCGTTGAGCTCGTCGATCACGGCCTCGAGTTCGGCCTGGCTGGTGTCGGCGGGCAGATCGCGTCGGATGGAGGCGATGCCGACCTGCTCACAGTCACGGTGCTTCATCTTGACGTAGGAGTGGCTGCCGGGGTCGTCCCCCACCAGAACCGTGCCGAGCCCCGGGGTGATCCCCTTCTCCCGCAGCGCGGACACGCGCCGGGTGAGGTCGGCGACGATCTCGTCGCGGGTGAGCTTGCCGTCCAGCTTGATCGCGGTCACGCGCACCAGTATCCCACTCCCGGGCGCGGCCGTCGTCGGGGCGCTGCGAGAATGGCCCCCATGACCGGTGTGGGTGTGCGCGTGCTGTTCGACCGTCCGTGTATCCCACCCAACACCGGCAACGCGATCCGCATGGCGGCCGGCGCCGGGTGCGAGCTGCACCTGGCGGGCCCGCTGGGCTTCGACCTGTCGGAGCCGCACCTGCGGCGGGCCGGGCTGGACTATCACGACCTCGCGCACGTCGAGGTCCACGAGGACCTCGAGGCGGCGTACTCCCGGCTCCTGCCTGCGCGGGTGTGGGCGTTCTCCGCCCGGGCCGACCTCGCGCTGCCGCAAGTGCGGTTCGCCCCCGGTGACGTCCTGCTCTTCGGCCCCGAACCCACCGGCCTGGCCGAGGACGTCCTCGCCGATCCGCGCGTGACGGCGCGGGTGCGGATCCCGATGCTGCCCGGGCGGCGGTCGATGAACCTGTCCAACGCCGCCGCGGTGGCGGTCTACGAGGCGTGGCGCCAGCAGGACTACCAGGGCGGTATGGATTTTCCCGCCGATTGATTTAAAGTTTCGGTATGCCGAAACCCAGAGGTGCTGCCACCCGTAGCGCCGCCCCCCGTCGAGCAGCCGCCGCAGCGCGCGCCACAGCGCTCACCACTGCGCTCGCGCTGTTGTCCGGGTGCGCGGTCGGCGCCACCGGCCCGGCGGACGTCGACGACCGCCAGAGGTCCGACGCGTCCGGGGGCCGGGTGGTGGTGGCCACGACGTTCACGATCCTGGCCGACATGGTCGGGCGCGTCGGCGGCGACCGCGTGGTGGTCGAGTCGGTCACCACGCCGGGCGCCGACGTACATCAGTACGAGCCGACCGTCGAGGACCTCAAGCGGGTCGAAGGCGCGGACCTCGTGGTGAGCAACGGGCTGGGGATGGACGACTGGCTCCTGCGGTTCATCGACGGGACCGACGCCGCCCACCTCGTCACCACGGACGGAATCGAGCCCCTGCCCATCCGTGCGGGCAACTACACCGGCCGGCCCAATCCCCACGCGTGGATGTCGCCGGTCGAGGGCGCACGCTACGTCCGCGCGATCGCCGGCGCCCTCGCCGACCTCGATCCGTACGGTGCCGCGGAGTACCGCGCCCGCGCCGAGGACTTCGTCGCCGACCTGGAGGCGATGGCGGTCCGCGCCCGCGAGGCGGTGGCGTCGGTGCCGGAGGACCGCCGCGTGCTCGTCACCTGCGAGGGCGCGTTCTCCTACCTGGCCCGCGACCTCGGGCTGGAGGAACTGTATCTGTGGCCGGTCAACAGCGAGAACCAGGGCCTGCCCCGGCAGGTCACCGCGTTGATCGACCGGATCCGCGAGCGGGAGATCCCCGCCGTGTTCTGCGAGTCGACGGTCTCCGACGCCGCCATGGAGCAGGTCGCCGCCGAGACCGGCAGCCGCCTGGCGGGCCTGCTGTACGTCGACTCCCTCTCCGGCCCCACCGGGCCCGTGCCCACCTATCTCGACCTTCTCGACCACGACCTCGAGACCATCACCCGGGAGCTGACCTCATGACCGATCGGCCACTGCCCTTCTCCCCGGACACCGGCCCGCCCGCCGTCGTCGTCTCCGACCTCACCGTCGACCGGGGACAGGTCCGGGCCCTCGATGCGGTCTCGCTGTCCGCGCCGCGGGGCGAGATCACCGTCCTGCTCGGTCCCAACGGCTCCGGCAAGTCGACTCTCCTGCAGGCGTTGCTCGGCCTGGTCACCCCCACGGCGGGCTCCGTCCGCCTCCTCGGCACGTCCGTCCGCGGCGCACTGCGCAGCGGTCGGGTCGCGGCCGTGCCGCAGGCCGACGGCATCGACGAGCGCTTCCCCGTCACGGCCGCCGAGGTCGTCATGCAGGGCCGCCGGCACTTCACCGGGCCGTGGCGTCGGCCGTCGGCGCGGGACCGGGCCGCCGTGGCGGACGCCCTCGAGAGGGTCGGCCTGTCCGGGCTCGCGTCCCGTCGCATCGGCGAGCTCTCGGGTGGCCAGCGCCGCCGGGTCATGTTGGCGCGCTGCCTGGCCCAGGAGGCCGACCTGCTCCTGCTCGACGAGCCGTTCAACGGGATGGACGCCGGCAGCGAGGAGGTCTACATCGACGTCCTGCGCGAGCTCACCGCCGGTGGCCGCACCGCGCTGGTCTCCACCCACCACCTGGGCACGGTCGAGCGGCTCGCCGATTCGGTGGCGCTGCTCAACGGCCGCCTGGTCGCCCACGGCCCGGTCGCCGAGACCACGACGCCGCATGTCCTGTCGACCCTGCTCGGGGCCCGCCTCCCCGGGGCCTCCGACTCCACCCCGGGCGCCACCGCGTCCCCTGTGACCGATCGGGCCGTCTCGTGATCGAACTCCTCACCGAACCGATGTCGTACGAGTTCATGCGCCGCGCCCTGCTCGTGGTGACGGCCTCCGGGGTCGCCGGCGCACTGCTGAGCTGCTGGCTGGTCCACATGGGTTGGTCGCTCATGGGCGACGCCGTGTCGCACGCGGTCCTGCCGGGAGTGGTGATCGCGGCGCTGACCGGCATCCCGTTCGCGGTCGGCGCCCTCGTCGCCGCCCTCGTCGCCGTGTGGCTGATCGGCGCGGTCCGCGAGAGCGGGACGGTGCGGCCGGACGCCGCGATGGGCATCGTGTTCACGGCCCTGTTCTCGTTCGGTCTCGTTCTGATCGCCCGGTTCCCCACCCAGCAGGACCTGCACTCGATCCTGTTCGGTTCCGTGCTCGGCGTCCGCGACTCCGACCTCGTGCAGGTGCTCGTCGTGGCCGCGTTCACGGTGATCGTGCTGCTGACGTTCCGGCGCGACCTGATCCTGCTGGCGTTCGACCGGCTCCACGCCCACACCCTGGGGCTGCGCACCCGGGCGCTCACCGCCCTGCTGCTGGCGACGCTGGCCACCGCGACGGTCGCCGGGGTGCAGTCCGTGGGTGTGATCCTGGTCGTGGCCACGCTCATCATCCCGGGGGCGACCGCCCAGTTGGTGGCGGACACGATGCGGGGGACGATGGTCCTCGCCGTCGTCGTCGCCCTGATAGGCGGTGTCACCGGCCTGTACCTCGGCTACTACGCCGACCTCCCGCCCGGCCCGGTCGTGGTCCTCACCCAGGCGGTCATCTTCGCGGCGGCGCAGCTGCTCGCGCCCCGGCGCGGGGTGATCCCGCGGGCGGTGGCGCGCGCCCGCGGGGGACGATCGGGGATGATGGTCACATGACCGTCGACCCGCCGAGAGCCCTCGCCGACCTCACCCCGACGATCCAGGCCTACCTCATGGCCGTGCACGCGCTCGGCGCCGGCGGCGACCCCGTGACCTCGAGTGCACTGGCCGAACGTCTCGGCGCGTCGCCCTCCTCCGTGAGCGAGGGCGTCCGCAAGCTGGTCGCGATGGACCTCGCCGAGCACCGCCCGTACGCGCCGGTGGTGCTCACGGAGGCGGGTCGGTCGTTCGCGGTGGCGATGGTGCGGCGGCACCGGATCATCGAGACGTTCCTCGCCCGCTGCCTGGACTACCCGTGGGACGAGGTGCACGCCGAGGCCGACGCGCTGGAGCACGTGGTCTCGGACCGGTTCGTCGACGCCCTCGACGTGTTCCTCGACCACCCGCGCCGCGATCCCCACGGTGATCCCATCCCCACCCGCGACGGCCACCTCGACCCGCTCGGCGACACCCCGCTGGATCGCGTCGAGGAGGGCTCCACGGGTGTGGTGACCCGGGTCTCCGACCGCGACAACGCCGTCCTGCGCCACCTCGCCGAGATCGGTCTGCGCCCCGATTCGCCCGTCGAGGTGGTCTCGCGCCAGGTCGAGTTGGGGATCATCTCCGTGTCGTTGGCGGGCCGGGTCGTGCAGGTGGGCACGCCGGTGGCCGCGGCGGTGCGCGTGCGCGTCGACAGCTGACGTCGGGCGCACCGGGCGGCGGGGGGGACGACGACGACGAGGTCCGCGTCCGCCCCGCTCCCCCGCGGTCGCTCAGGCGGCGTGGG
>NZ_JAALDU010000048.1 GCF_014145015.1 Dietzia sp. E1
AACCGCCATCTGCTCCGGCATCACCCCCCGCGCCACCACCGACGCAAGGCGGGACAGGCGGGTATGGATCTGCACCCCGGCCGTGACCAACCGCTCGGCATGCCAACACGTCAACTGACACGCCGCCACCAGATGATCACGCGCCCGCGCCGCCGGCGCCAACCGCGCATACCCCGGCCGACGCGACCCCCCGCGGCGCTGCTCGTCCTGCGCCTGCTCGTCCTCCGCATCCTGGGCGAACTGCGCGACCAGCACATACGCCGCCTCCAACCGCGTCGCACCGGCCCGGTTCTGCGCCACAGTCGCCGCGCGAGCCGCCTCACTGACCGCCGCCATGTC
>NZ_JAALDU010000004.1 GCF_014145015.1 Dietzia sp. E1
GGTCGGGCCGCCCGCGCGGCGGGCCGTCGCAGACCGAGCGCGAGGAGCGTGGCCAGGGCGATCGCCCCGTCGATCGCGGCCGCGGCGGGCGCGCCGGTCACGTCGTGGCGGAGCAGGAGCACGGCGGTCATGGTCATGGACGCCTTGTGGAAGATCACGACCAGCCACAGCACGGCCGCTCCGGGCGGGGTCGCGCCGAGGTAGGCGGACAGGGCCGCGAAGACGAGCAGCCCGTAGGCGCGCCAGTAGCCGGTGAGTTGGTATTCGGGTGTGATGGTGGGCGCCTCGAGGCCGGCGGCGACGCCCAGGCCGAGCGCCACCGCCGCGGTCGTCAGCAGCAGGGACCGGTAGAGCAGCAGGCAGAGTCGGTCGGTGGCCATGAGATGGATGCTCGTCGACCGGGCACGGCCGCGCATCGGGGAGATCCCCGGGATCGGGCCTGATTCCGGTCCGGGGCCGCGCGGCGGCGGGTGGCGGCGGGCGCGGCGGCCTCTGCGGCGGGTGGCGGCGGGTGTCAGAGCATCGTTCCGGGGTTGAGGATCCCCTGCGGGTCGAGCGCGTTCTTGATGCGCCGGGTCAGGTCCATGACGTCGTCGCCCAGCTGCGCGGGCAGCCAGGGTGCCTTGAGGCGTCCGACGCCGTGCTCGCCCGTGATCGTGCCGCCCATCCCGATCGCGAGGTCCATCACCTCGCCGAACGCCAGACGGGCCCGCTCGGCGCGGTCCGGGTCGTCGTCGGTGAGGACGATGATGGGGTGGGTGTTGCCGTCCCCGGCGTGGGCGACGAGGGCGATCGGGACGTCCCGACGCGCGGAGATCTCCTCGATTCCCGCGACGAGCCGGGGCAGCGAGGGCAGCGGCACGCCGACGTCTTCGAGGAGCAGGGTCCCGACCTTGCCCAGGCTCGTGAACGCGGCCCGGCGCGCCATGGTGAACTGTTCGCCCTCGTCGGGGTCGTCGGTGGCGAAGACCTCGGTGGCGCCATTGGTGCGGAAGGCCTCGGCCATGAACTCGGTCTCGGTCGCGCGGTCGGGTCCGGTCAGGTCGGACTGGGCGAGCAGCATGGCGCCGGCGTCGGTGTCGAGACCCATCCGCAGGTCCGCCTCGACGGCGCGGATGCTGACGGTGTCCATGAACTCGAGCATCGCGGGGCGGATCCGCCGGGTGATGGCCAGGACCGCCTCGCTGCACGCGACGACGTCGGGGAAGATCCCCACCACCGTCGACCGCGGTGGCTGGGCGGGGATGAGCCGCAGGATGATCTCGGTGACGACGCCCAACGTCCCCTCGCTGCCGACGAACAGCTTCGTCAGGCTCAGTCCGGCGGTGTCCTTGAGCCGCGGTCCGCCGAGTCGGACGGCGGTGCCGTCGGCCAGGACGACCGTCATCCCGAGGACGTAGTCGGTGGTGACTCCGTACTTCACGCAGCACAGTCCGCCGGCGTTGGTCGCGATGTTGCCGCCGATCGAGCAGATCTCGTAGGAGGACGGGTCCGGTGGGTACCAGAGGCCGTGTTCGGCGACGGCCTGTTTGACCTCGGCGTTGTACAGCCCTGGTTGGACGGTGGCCGTGCGGGTGACGGGGTCGACGTGGAGGTCGCGCATGAGTTCCGTGGACAGGACTATCCCGCCGTCCACGGCGGTGGCGCCGCCGGACAGCCCGGATCCCGCGCCGCGCGGGACGACCGGTACGGAGTGGGCGCTCGCCCAGCGCATGACCTCCTGGACGTCCTCGGTGGTGCGTGCGCGCACCACGGCGAGGGGCATACCGGGGTCGGGGGCCTTGGCCCAGTCCTGCCGGTAGCTCTGCAGGAGGTCGGGGTCGGTGATGAGGTGTGAGTGGTCGAGACGGGTACGGAGGTCGTCGAGTGCCGCGGCGGGAAGGCGGTCGGCGGAGGGGACGCTCATGCCCCGAAGGTACGGCCTCGCCCCGCCTGCCGCCGCGGTATCCGTGCATGGTCCGCGCCCTCCCCCGGTTCTTCGCTCGGGGTCGGCCGGGGGCATAGTGTCCTGGTGACCGAGACCCCCGGAGCAGGACGAGGACCTGCGGCGCCCGCTGTTCCCGGCCCGGGGCCTGCGTGGTTCGGCGCGGTGATGGGAACCGGTGGCCTGGCCACGCTCCTGCAGCTCCACTCGGTGCGGGTGCCCGGTTTCTCGCCGGCGGCGGTGGTCATGCTCATCGCGGGTTGGGTCCTGTTGGTCGGGCTGGGCGCGGGGTTCGCCAGGTCGGTGGCGCGAGATCCGGACATGTGGACGTCGTCTGTGCGGGACGCGGCGATGCTCCCGCTGTGGGGCATGGTCTCGATGGGACTGCTCGCGGTGGGGTCGGCGACGTTCATCGTGGTGGAGGCCCACGCGCCGATGCTGTCGTGGATCGCCTTCGGTGTGGATGTGGCGCTGTGGGCCGCGGGCACGGTGCTCGGCCTGGCCACGGCGGTGGGGTTCGCGGTGTGGCTGTTCGCCACGCGACCCGACCATCCGCTCCCCACGTGGGCGTTGCCGATGGTGCCGCCGATGGTCTCGGCGACGGCGGGTGGCGTGATCGTCCGGCAGTTCGAGTCGGATGTCGTCAGGGTGCTGTTGTCGGCGGCGTGCGTGTTCTGCTTCGTGCTGGCGTTGGCGCTGGGGGGCGCGGTGATCGTGATGGCGTACCACCATGCGTGGTTCCGCGCGCCGGTGCCGGTGGTGTTGTCGACCTCGACATGGATTCCGCTGGGGATCGTGGGACAGTCCACGGCGGCGGCACAGGTGCTCTCGGGTCCGGCGCTGGCGAGCGTGGCCCGGGCGTACGGGGCCACCGTGCTGGTCGCCGGTGCGGGACTGGGCGCGTTCGCGGTGCTGACGACGGTGCGGGGGCTCCTGGCCCGGATGCCGTTCACCCCGGGGTGGTGGGCGATGACCTATCCGTTGTCGACCTGCGGCCTGGGCGCTCATTACCTCGGATGGCATGCGGCGAGCCTGCTGACGGTGGCGGTGCTCATCGTCATCTGGGTGGTGTGTGCGGTCGCCAGCGTCCGCGCGATCGCCTCGGTGCGGGCCGCCTGACGCCGTCCGTGGGCGCGGCCCCTCTGGCGCCGCCGCGGGCGGTCACCGGAAGTCCCTGCTGCGGCCGATGGCCATGCCGAGGTGGAGACGTTCGATCTTGTCCGCCACCACGCTGACCGCGCCCGAGCGGTTCTCCACCGTGCCGCGGACGATGAGCGCCGGGGCCGAGGAGACGATCGGCCGGTAGCGCGCCCACAGCCCGACCGAGCAGACGATGTTGGTCATGCCGGTCTCGTCCTCGAGGCTGAGGAAGGTCACGCCCTCCGCGGTGGCGGGCCGCTGTCGGTGGGTGACCGCCCCGGCGACCCGGATGCGGCTGCCGTCGGGGACGTGCGCGAGCCCGGCGGTGGTGCACACCCCCTGGGAGTCGAGCCACGGTCGGGCGTGGACGGTCGGGTACTCCTCCGGGCTGATGCCGGTGGCGGCGAGGTCCGCGGAGGTCAGTTCGAGAACGCTCATCCCGGGGAGCGCGGGAGCGTCGACCTGGCTGAGCCCGGGCAGCATGCCGGGCTTCTCACGGGCCGCGGTGGCCGCCGACCACAGGGCCGCGCGGCGTCCTCCCGTGCCGAGCGAGTCGAGCGCCCCGGCGGTGGCCAGTGCCTCCATCTGCCGGACGGACAGTCCGGTGCGCCCGGCGAGGTCGGCCGCGGAGGTGTAGGGGCCGTGACTGTCGCGCTCGTCGGCGATCGCGGTGGCCAGATCCTCCCCGATCGCCCGCACGGACTCCAGGCCGAGGCGCACCTCTGTGCCGTCGTTCTCGCAGGTGGCGCCGCCGAGCGAGCGGTTGACGCACGGCCGGTGCACGGTGACACCGTGCCTGCGGGCGTCGGCCACCAGCGACTGGGGTGAGTAGAAGCCCATGGGCTGGCTGCGCAGCAGGGCGGCGCAGAAGATCGCCGGGTGGTGACACTTGAACCACGCGGAGTAGTAGACGATCGCGGCGAAGGACTGGGAGTGGCTCTCGGGGAAGCCGTAGTTGGCGAAGGCGCACATCTTCTCCCAGATCCGCTCCCCCACCTCCGGGCCGGTGTACGGGGTCCCCGGCGGACTGGTGCCGATGCCGTGCAGTTCGCGCATGCCCGCGAAGAACCGCTCCTTCAGCCGCGCCATCCGTTCCGGGGACCGCTTGGCCCCCATCGCCCGGCGCAGCTGGTCGGCCTCCGCGCCGGTGAAACCGGCGATCACCGTGGCGATCTGCATGAGCTGCTCCTGAAACAGGGGGATCCCCAGCGTCCGCCCCAGCACGGACTCGAGCGCCGGGTGGTCGAACACCACCTTCTCCCGGCCGTTGCGCCGACGGATGTAGGGGTGGACGGAACCACCCTGGATGGGACCCGGACGGATGAGGGCGACCTCCACCACGAGGTCGTAGAACGTCCGGGGTCGCAGCCGCGGCAGGGTGGCCATCTGGGCGCGTGACTCCACCTGGAACACGCCCACGGAGTCGCCGCGGCAGAGCATCTCGTAGACCTGCGGGTCCGCGAGGTCCAGTCGGGCCAGGTCCACGTCGAGGTCCTTGTGCTCGGCCGCCAGGTCGATGGCGTGGTGGAGTGCGGTGAGCATGCCCAGACCCAGCATGTCGAACTTGACCAGTCCGACCGCCGCGCAGTCGTCCTTGTCCCACTGCAGCACCGTCCGCCCCGGCATCCGCGCCCATTCGACGGGCACCACGTCGGCCACCGGGCGGTCACAGATCACCATGCCGCCGGAGTGGATGCCCAGGTGTCGGGGCAGGCCGACGAGCTGCCGTGCCAGCGCGAGCACGTCGGGCGGGACGGTGTGCTCGGTGGCCTCGCGCTCGTGGTTCTTCAGCCCCGACCACCGGTCGACGCTCTTGGACCAGGCGTCCTGCTGCCCCGGGGAGTATCCGAGCGCCCGGGCCACGTCCCGCACCGCCGAGCGCCCTCGGTAGGTGATGACGTTGGCCACCTGGGCGGCGTAGTCCCGCCCGTACCGGGAGTAGACGTACTGGATGGCCTCCTCCCGACGACCGGACTCGATGTCCACGTCGATGTCGGGCGGGCCGTCGCGCTCAGGCGCCAGGAACCGCTCGAACAGGAGTTGGGCGCGCACCGGGTCGACGTTGGTGATGCCCAGTGAGTAGCAGACCGCCGAGTTGGCGGCCGAGCCCCGGCCCTGGCAGAGGATGCCCTCGCGGCGGCAGAACTCGACGATGTCGTGGACCACGAGGAAGTACCCGGGGAAACCCAGCTCGGCGATCACCTTCAGCTCGCGGTCGATCTGCGCGTACGCCTCCGGTGCCTCCTCACGGGTGCCGTAGCGGCGGGCGGCGCCGGCGTAGGCGAGCTCGGCGAGCATGGTGTCCTCGGTGTGGCCCTCGGGGACGTCGAACGGCGGCAGCTGCGGGGCGATGAGCCGCAGGTCGAACGCGCACTCCCGGCCCAGCCTGTCGGCCCCGGCGACGGCGTCGGGCCACCGGTCGAACAGGTCGGCCATCTCCTCTCCCGAGCGCAGGTGGGCACCGCCCGCCGCGGGCAGGTGTGCGGCGTGGGTCTCGAGCGCGTCACGCGCGCCGAGAGCCGCCA
>NZ_JAALDU010000498.1 GCF_014145015.1 Dietzia sp. E1
CGGGCAGCTCGTACCCGTGGGCGGGGATGCGGTACCCGGCGGGCGAACCGGGCGCGAGCGACGCGCCCTGTTCGAGCGGCACGCCGACGTCGCGCAGCTCCCGCTTGTCGCGTTCGAACATCCGCAGGAAGGCGTTCTCGGATTCGCAGTCGTCGTAGCCCTGGACCATCCGGCGGATCTCGTCGGCCGAGAGGAAGGCGTTGGTCGACCTCAGGCAGATGACGAGGTTGACCAGGCGTTGCGACTTCGAGGTGGACACTGCTGGAACGCTATCGTCCGAGCGCGGCGATGAGATCGTCGACACGCGGGTCGACCTCGGCGAACGGGTCGGTCAGCGCGACGGTGGGCACGGTGCCGTCGGAGACCTTGAGGTGCACCCAGTCCACGGTGAAATCGCGCCCGGCCTCCCGGGCGGCGGTGATGAACCGGCCGCGCAGCGCGGCGCGGGTGGTCTCAGGCGCGACGCCGCGGGCGCGGTCGACCGCCGCGTCGTCGACGACGCGCGAGACCATCCCCCGGCGTTCGAGCACGGAGTGCAGCCCCCGTCCGGGCCGGATGTCGTGGTAGGTGAGATCGATCTGCGCGAGGCGCGGGTGGTCGAGATCGGCACCCGTCCTGGCCTGCACCTGCCGGATGAGACGCAGCTTGGCGGCCCAGTCGACGTCGGCGGCGATCGAGTCGTGGTCCCCGGACTCCACGGCGTCGAGGATGCGCTCCCACAGGGCCACGCAGTGTTCGACGTCGGGGCGGTCGTCGCGCTCCCAGCCGCCGGCGTCGAGGTAGCGCCGGACCGCGCCCAGGAATTCGCGCTGGATCTCGAGCGCGGACATGGTGGTGCCGTCGGTGAGGGCGACGGGGCGGGTGCCGGTGAGGTCGCGGCTGATCTCGCGGATCGCGCGCACGGGGTGCGCGACGGCCATCGGCCGCAGCTCGACGCCGGCCTCGATCATCTCCAGCACGAGCCGGGTGCTGGCGACCTTGAGCAGTGTCGAGGTCTCGATCATGTTGGAGTCGCCGACGATCACGTGCATGCGCCGGAACCGCGTCGAGTCGGCGTGCGGCTCGTCGCGGGTGTTGATGAGCGGGCGCGAGCGGGTGGTCGCCGAGGACACGCCGTCCCACATGTGTTCGGCGCGCTGGGAGAAGCAGTACACCGGCTCGGAGGTCTCCCCCAGGCCCACGCCGGCGGGGGTGCCGGTCAGGATCTTGCCGGCGCCGCAGATGAGCTGCCGGCTGACGAGGAACGGCAGCAGGGTGTTGGCGATGCCCCGCACCTGGGTGCTGCGGTCGAGCAGGTAGTTCTCGTGGCAACCGTAGGAGTTGCCCACGGAGTCCGTGTTGTTCTTGAACAGGTAGACGCGGGCGTCGATGCCCTCGTCCGCGAGGGACTCCTCCGCGGCCAGGGCGAGGTCGTCGACGATCCGCTCCCCCGCCCTGTCGTGGGCGACGATCTGTCGCAACCCGTCGCATTCGGCGGTCGCGTACTCGGGGTGGGAGCCCACGTCGAGGTAGAGGCGTGCGCCGTTGTCGAGGAAGACGTTGGAGCTGCGCCAGCGCTCCACGACGGGGCGGAACAGGTAGCGGGCGATCTCGTCGGCGCCGAGCCCGCGGGCGCCCTCACCGCTGACGCTGGTGATCCCGAACTCGGTCTCGATCCCGACGATGCGACGGATCATGGGGGTCTACTGCCCGCCCTTCTGGACGTAGGACTTCACGAACTCCTCGGCGTTGGTCTCGAGGATGTCGTCGATCTCGTCGAGCAGCGAGTCGGCGGAGGTGGTGTCGGCGGCCTTGACGACCTGCCCGGCCTCGTCGTCGGGGTCGGCGGGGCCGCCGGCGTTCTTCTGGATCTGGGACATGGTGTCTCCTCGTGTGTCTGAGCGGGACGGGGGTGTGCGGGCCGTCAGTACGGGTCGGGCCCGTCGGGCCCGAGGAAGCCGGGATGGGCCTCGCAGTACTCGCGGGACCCCACGTAGGGGTCGGTGAGGTCGACGTGGCGTTCGTGGCCGCGGGGGTCGACGACGACGACGTGGTCCCACCCGGCGGCGCGGATGCGGTCGCCGAGTTCGGCGAGGAAGCGTCCTCTGGCCCAGGCCCGCGTTCGTGCGGGCGGGGTCGTGACCGCGGCCTCGACTTCGTCGTCGGTGACCAGTCGGCGCATGGCGCCCTTGGCGATCAGGCGGTTGTAGAGGCCGCGCCGCGGGTCGATGTCGTGGTACTGGACGTCGATGAGGGCGAGCCGGGCGTGGTCCCAGTCCAGCCCGTCGCGGGTGCGGAAGCCCTCCAGCAGCCGGAGCTTGGCGGGCCAGTCCAGTCGGTCGGCGCACGACATCGGGTTCTCCTCGAGCGCGTCGAGGATCCCGCGCCACTCGTCCAAGACCTCGAGCGCCCAGCCCGGGCGGCCCGTGCCGTCGCCGATGACGCCGGCGACCCGCTCGAGGATCTCGCGCTGGAGGGCGAGGCCGGTGACGTTCCGGCCGTCGGGCAGGGGCACGGTCGCGCGGAGCGACGGGTCGTGGCTGATGGTGTGGACGGCCTCGACGGGGTCGACGGGCAGCAGGTCGGAGAAGTCGACCCCCGCCTCGATCGCGTCCAGCACGAGGCAGGTGGTGCCGATCTTGAGGTAGGTGGCCAGCTCGGACATGTTGGCGTCGCCGATGATGACGTGTAGGCGGCGCCACGTCTCGTCCGGGGCGTGGGGCTCGTCGCGGGTGTTGATGATGCCGCGGCGCAGGGTGGTCTCGAGCCCGGTGAGGACCTCGATGTAGTCGGCACGCTGGGAGAGCTGGTACCCGGCCGTCTCCCCGGACTGGCCGACCCCCACGCGGCCGGCCCCGCTGAACACCTGGCGGGACAGCAGGTGCGGTGCCAGGCTCACGGTGAGCCCGTCGAAGTCGACGTCGCGGCGCACGAGGTAGTTCTCGTGGGCGCCGTAGGAGGCGCCCTTGCCGTCGACGTTGTTCTTGTAGAGCTTGAGCTCGGCGTTGCCCTCGGTGGCCGTCGACTCGACGCCCGCGCGGTGCATGATCACTTCGCCGGCCTTGTCCCAGATCACCGCGTCGCGTGGGGAGTCGACCTCGGGCGCCGAGTACTCGGGGTGGGCGTGGTCGACGTAGAAGCGGGCCCCGTTGGTCAGCACCCGGTTGGTCACCCCGAACTCGCTGGGGTCGTAGGCACGGGCGGCGCCGAGGTCGAAGCCGCGGGCGTCGCGCAGCGGCGATTCCGAGCCGTAATCCCAGCGGGCCTCGTCGGCTCCCCCGGCGGCCTCGCCCGGGTCGGTGTAGGCCTTGATCACCTGGGTCGAGGAGACCACCGAGCTGAGCAGCGGCTGCCCGACGGCGACGATGCCGAACTCGATCTCCGTGCCGATGACGCGCCCCCGCGGGTTCACTGCCCGGCTCCCCGGTTGGGGACGGAGACCTCGATGACGCGCTCACCGCGGACGCCGGTCAGGCGTGCCCACTCCTGCGGGTTGGACGTGTTGGGCAGGTCCGTGTTCTCGGCGAACTCGGCGTCGACCGCGTCGAGGAAGTCGTCGGTGGTCAGGCCCCGGCCGGTGCCGTGGACGATGTCCTTGATCGCCAGCTTCTTGGCCCGGTCGACGATGTTGCGCAGCATCGCCCCGGAGGTGAGGTCGGCCAGGTACAGCGACGACCGCCGGCCGGAGGCGTACACGAGGTGCACGTAGGTCGTGGAGGCGTCACGGGTGTAGAGCCGGTCGACGATGCGCTCGATGAGCTCGCGGACGTGGGTCTCACGGTCCGCGTCGCCGACCTCGACCGGGTCGAAGCGCAGGTCCGGGGTGATGTACTTGGCGAGGATGTCCGCCGCCGCGTCCCGGTCGGGCCGGTCGATGCGGATCTTCAGATCCAGGCGGCCGGGCCGGAGGATGGCGGGATCGATCATGTCCTCACGGTTGGAGGCGCCGATCACGATGACGTTGCGCAGGTCCTCCACGCCGTCGATCTCCGCGAGCAGCTGCGGGACGATCGTCGTCTCCATGTCCGAGGACACGCCGGACCCGCGGGTGCGGAAGATCGAGTCCATCTCGTCGAAGAAGACGATCACCGGGTTGCCCTCGGTGGCCTTCTCCCGCGCCCGCTCGAAGATGGACCGGATGTGCCGCTCGGTCTCGCCGACGTACTTGTTGAGCAGCTCGGGGCCCTTGATCGAGAGGAAGTACGAGTTCGGGTACCGGCCGTCGCTGACGTCGTCACCCCGGGCCACCGCGGCCGCACGCGCCAGCGAGTGGGCCACGGCCTTGGCGATGAGGGTCTTGCCGCATCCGGGAGGGCCGTAGAGCAGGACGCCCTTCGGCGGGGCCAGGTGGAACTCTCGGTACAGGTCGTGGTGGACGAACGGCAGCTCGATCGCGTCGCGGATCTGCTCGATCTGCGGCCCCAGACCGCCGATGTCGGAGTACTCGACCGTCGGGATCTCCTCGAGGAGGAGCTCGTCGACCTCCGCCTTGGGCACCACCTCGTAGGCCACGCCGGCCTTGGGATCGACGAGAACCGCGTCGCCGGGGCGGACGGGTGCGGGGTGCTCGGCCGTGCGCGCACCACGTAGGGCGGCGGCGAGGACCACGATGTGCTCCTCGTCGTTGCCCATGACCACCCGTGCGCGCACGCCGTCGGCGAGCACGTCCCGCAGGACGGCGGTCACGCCGGTGACCGGGAGCTCGCTCGAGACCTCCAGGACCGTCATGGCCTCGTTGAGGCGCACGGTCACGCCCGGGGTCAGGTCCGCGGCGTCCACGCCGGGGGCGATCGCCAGGCGCATGCGCCGGCCGGCGGCCATGACCTCGACGGTGTCCGCGCCGGCGGGACGGGTGAGGACCACGCCGTAGGTGCTGGGCGGGGTACCGAGCCGCTCCACCTCGCCCTTGAGGGCCTCGAGCTGGTCGCGTGAGTCCTTGAGCAGTTCCGCGAGCCGGACGTTGCGGGCGCCGAGGGCGTCGATCTTGATCGACTTCTCCCTATCCGATCGGGCTCCCTCGTCCACGGCCTTGCGCAGCCGCGCGAGTTCGGCGCGGTCGACCGCCACCCTGTCCTCGCCCTGGCCGGCCGGGGAACGTCCCTCGGTCACGCGATCACCTGCCCTCCTGGTCGTCGACGGGTCTCCTCGTCGTCGTCCCCTCCACCCTATCGCCGGGGTGGCACGCGGGTGGGCGCGCGCTCCCTCAGCCCTTACCGCTGCGACGCTTGGGCTTGAGGGTCGTCACCCCCTCGGCGAGGCGACGCGCGGTCACCAGGAACGCGGTGTGGCCCTGCATGCGGTGCTCTGGGCGCACGGCCAGTCCCACCACGTGCCACCCGCGGTTGATCGACTCCCATGCGCGGGGCTCGGTCCAGCACTGCTGGCGCCGCAGCGCCTCGACGACGTCCGACAGCTGCGTGGTCGTGGCCACGTAGGCCACCAGCACCCCACCCGGCACCAGGACCTCGCGCACCATCGGCAGGCATTCCCACGGCGCGAGCATGTCCAGCACCACGCGGTCGACCTGACCGCCCAGCGCCTCGACCGAGGTCTCCGCCAGGTCCGCGACCCGCAGGTCCCAGTTCCCGGGGTGCTCACCGTAGAAGGTGCGGACGTTGCGCTCGGCGTGCTCGGCGTGGTCCTCGCGGATCTCGTAGGAGAACACCCTCCCCTCCGGTCCGACCGCCCGCAGCAGCGAGCACGTCAGGGCCCCCGACCCCGCGCCGGCCTCGAGGACACGGGCACCGGGGAACACGTCGCCTTCGTGGACGATCTGCGCGGCGTCCTTGGGGTAGATCACCTGCGCGCCGCGCGGCATCGACAGCACATAGTCGGTGAGCAGCGGGCGCAGCGCGAGGTACTGCGCGTCCTTGGTCGAGGTGATGATCGAGCCTTCGGGCGCACCGATGAGATCGTCGTGGCGCACCGCGCCGTGGTGGGTGAAGAACTCCGCGCCCTCGACCAGGACGACGGTGTACTTGCGCCCCTTGGTGTCGGTGAGCTGGACGCGGTCACCCACGACGAACGGGCCGGATCGCTGCACGGGACCTCCAGAGGACGGGGGGTCGGTTGTCCGACCGGTTGTCTACCCTGCCAGGTGTGACGGATCCCCTCGAAATCGGTGCCATCCCGGCAGCGGGCGACGTACCCCTGCCGGAGCGCAAGCCCCTCGCCCTGTCGGCCTCTCGCGCGTCCGACTACCGGCAGTGCCCGCTGCTGTACCGGCTGCGCGCCGTGGACCGCATCCCGGAGCCCAAGACTCGCGCCCAGGTCCTCGGCACGGTCGTCCACTCCGTGCTCGAGGAGCTGTACGGACTCGAGCAGTCCGAGCGGGCGCCGCAGCGCGCCGCGGACCTCGTCCCCGCCGCCGTCGAGCGCTTCTACGCCGAGGAGGACGGCGCGACGGTGGTCCCGCTGTCCGACCGCGCCGACTTCCAGGCGCAGGTCGCGGCGCTGGTCGCGGCGCTCTACGGCGTCGAGGACCCGCAGCGCTTCTCCCCCGCCTCCTGCGAGCAGTACCTGGTCACCGCCACCGCGGCCGGCACCCCGCTGCACGGCTTCCTCGACCGGGTCGACGTCGCGCCCACCGGGGAGGTCCGGGTGGTCGACTACAAGACGGGTAAACCCCCGCACCCGCGCTTCCAGGACCAGGCGATGTTCCAGATGCGGTTCTACGCCCTGATGTACCAGCGCATCCATGGTGTGCTGCCCGCGCAGCTGAAACTCATCTATCTCAAGAACGGCAGCTGGCTCACCTTCACCCCGGACCACGCGTCGCTCGTCGAGACCGAGGCGTCCCTGGACGCGCTGTGGTCGGAGATCGAGCGGGCCGGGCAGACCGGTGACTTCCGCCCCCGCACGTCCCGCCTGTGCGACTGGTGCAATCATCAGGCGCTGTGCCCGGCGTTCGGCGGCACCCCGCCCGAGTACCCGGGGTGGCCGGGGACCCGCGTGGTCCCCGC
>NZ_JAALDU010000499.1 GCF_014145015.1 Dietzia sp. E1
GATCTGTTGACCGGGCGAGGAGAACCGAGGAGTTCATGATGACGGAGGCCTACTTCGAGCCGCTGGGATCCGACGACGGCTGGGAGGTCTTCCGCGCGACCCCGCACACCGTCAGCGCCTGGGGCCCGGACCTGCAGCACGGAGCGCCGCCCTCGGCCATCCTCACCCGCGCCATGGAGCGCCTCGACGCCGGCGGCGACGCACGCATCGCCCGCGTGGCCGTCGATCTGCTGGGGCCCGTCCCGCTCGGTGAACTGCGGACCCGTGCCCGCGTGGCCCGACCGGGCCGCCGGATCCAGCTGCTCGAGTCGGAGCTCGTCGCCGGCGGACGGACCGTCGCGCGGGCGAGTGCGTGGCGACTCGCCACCGGCGACACCACCCACGTCGAGCAGGCGGCCGAGACGCCGCGCGTACTGCCGGACACCGATCACAACGGCGACTTCTTCACCCGCTGGACCAGCGGCTACATCGACTCGCTCGAGATCCGCGGCGCCGAGGACGGCACCGTCTGGGCCCGGCCCACTCTGCCGCTGGTCGCCGGGGAGGAGCCGACGCCCGTCCAGCACGTGATGTGCGTGGCCGACATCGCCAACGGGGTCGGCGCGGTCCTCGAGCCCGCCGAGTGGCGGTTCCTCAACACCGACCTCGTCACGCACCTGCACCGACCGCCCGTCGGACGCTGGATCGGCGTGGCCGCCCGGGCGTCGATCGGGCCGGACGGGGTCGGCGCGACCTCCGGGACGCTGTTCGACGAGAAGGGCGCGATCGGCGACACCCTGCAGGCGCTTCTCGTCGAGCCGGTCTGAACGCCGCCGGCCGGCCCCGCACACGCAGCGCGGGGCCGGCCGGACCGGTTCTCGGGTACGCCGGGGCGGATCAGCCCATGCGGCAGGAACGGATGTCGGTGGCGATGATCGCCTTCGCCCCGGCCTCCGCCAACTCGTCCATGATCGCGTTGACCTTCTTCCGGGGGACCATCGAGCGCACCGCCACCCAGGCCGGGTCGGCCATCGGGGACACGGTCGGCGACTCGATCCCCGGCGTGATCGCCGAGACGGAGTCGAAGATCTCCTTGGGGCAGTCGTAGTCCAGCATCATGTACTGCTGGGCGAAGACGACGCCCTGGAGCCGGGCCCGCATCCGCGCCACCGCCGGGGACGACACGGCGTCGGTGCGACCGATGAGCACTCCCGCCGAGTCGCACAGGACGTCCCCGAACGCCTCGAGGTCGTGCACCTTGAGCGTGCGACCCGATCCGACGACGTCGGCGATGCAGTCGGCCACCCCGAGCTGGATCGAGATCTCCACCGCCCCGTCGAGCCGGATGACCTCGGCCTCGATCCCGCGTTCCCGCAGATCGCGTCGGACGATGTTGGGATAGGAGGTGGCGATCCGGGCGCCGGCGAGACGCTCGGTGGTCCACCCGGCACCGGCCGGGCCGGCGTAGCGGAACGTGGAGTGGCCGAAGCCCAGGTCGAGCAGTTCATCGACCTCGGCCATCGAGTCGGCGGCCAGGTCGCGGCCGGTGATCCCCAGCTCGAGCCGGCCCGACCCGACGTAGACGGCGATGTCCTTGGGGCGGAGGAAGAAGAACTCGACGTCGTTCTCACGGTCGATGAGCGAGAGGTCCTTGCTCCCCTCGGGGCGGCGGCGGTAACCGGCCTCGGAGAGCATCTCGGAGGCGGATTCGGACAGGGCGCCCTTGTTGGGCACTGCGACGCGCAGCATGATGGCGGCTCCGGAGGTTCGGTGCGTGCGGGTGGTGGGCGGGGCGGCGCCTACAGATGTCGGTAGACGTCCTCGAGGGTCAGTCCGCGCTTGAGCATCATGACCTGGGTCCAGTACATGAGCTGGGAGATCTCCTCCGCCAACTCCTCGTCCGACTGGTACTCGGCCGCGATCCAGACCTCTCCGGCCTCCTCGATGACCTTCTTGCCCAGATGGTGGACGCCCTTGTCGAACGCGGCGACGGTGCCGGACCCCTCGGGGCGCGCGGTGATGCGCTCGGAGAGCTCGGCGAACAGGGAGTCGAAGGTCTTCACGCGGCCTATTGTCCCACAGCCGCGCCCACGGGTGACCCCGAGGTGAGCGCGTGGAGCCCCGCGACGTCGACCCCCTCGAGCGTCGAGTGCGTGTGGGCCCCGGCGACGTCGGGCTGACCGTCGGTGGACGGGATGTAGAGGACGCGGCACCCGGCCGCGACCGCCGCGGTGGCCCCGGTGACCGAGTCCTCGACCGCGACCGCCGACCCGGGCTCGACGCCCAGCTCGGCGCAGGCGAGCAGGTACGGGTCCGGCGCTGGTTTACCCTCGGCCACCATGCAGCCGGTCACGACCACGTCGAACCGTGACCTGTCGATGAACTCCAGCGGCACCACGGCGACGTCGGCGGTCGTGTTGGTCACCAGGGCGACCGGGACCCCGGTCGCGGCGATGTCGGCCAGCAGCTCCTCGGCGCCCGGGCGCCACCGCATGTCCGTCCGCATGAGCTCCGTGACCCGGGAGTTGAGGCGGTGCGCGAGACGGTCGAACTCCTCCCCTTCGATCCGGCGTCCGGTGTATTCGCCGAGGATCTCGAAGAACCCGTGCAGGGAGTTGCCCAGTGTCCGCTCGCGGGTCGCCTCGTCCAACGGCCGCCCCATGTGCTCGGCGAGTTCGAAGACGGCGGTGTCCCACAGTCGTTCGGTGTCGACGAGGGTGCCGTCCATGTCGAGACACACGGCGGCCGGGAGCTGGGCGGGAGAGGTGCTGGTCACGGCCTACTGTCTACCCGAACCGGGTGAACCGGGGGTGACGCGCGGCAGCCCGGCGGCGGCCCCGACCGATGGTGACGCGGGGCAGCCCGCCGGCCGGCCCCGCTCTCGTCAACAGTCCTGCGGCGGGACGATGAACCGTTCCGTGTGCGTGGCGGAAGCGAACGGCGCCACCGAGCCGGGCGCCGCCGTGGGCAGGGCGGATTTGCTGGCGGTGATGGTGACCGCGACCCAGCCCCGACCGGTGTGGGTGGCACCGATCCCCACCTCGGGCCCCGTCGACTGCACGGTCTGCGTCCCCCGCGCGTCGGTGTCCAGGTTGTGCCACTCGACCGTCGCCGAGTTGAACGGGAAGAGGGTCGCGGAGAAGTCGAAGGATCCGATCGGCTGGTCGAGATCCCTCGCGTTGGCGGCGATCGCCTGGTGGAATCTGTCATCGCCACCCCGCAGGCAGCTCGGGAAGACGCCGAAGCGGATCGTGTGCTCGCCACCCAACGGGTAGGCCATGCGGACGTCCCACGCGGGTGAGTCGTGCCACACCTGAGCGGAGGCCGCCGGGGCGGCGGCGACGGCCGCTCCCCCGGCGAGGACGACACCCGCCACTGCGAGGGCGGCGGATCTGCGAATGCTGGGCATGACGGTCTCCTTCAGCCGGATGAAGGTGATCTTACCCACCCGGGATCCGGCCGAGCCTTCGTCCGACGGCTCAGACGTTGAAGTACTTCGCCTCCGGGTGGTACAGCACGAACGCGTCCGTCGACTGCTCCGGGTGCAGCTGCAACTCCTCGGACAGGATCACCCCGATGCGCTCGGGCTCGAGCAGGTCCACGACCACCTTGCGGGACTCCAGATCCGGGCAGGCACCGTAGCCGAAGCTGTAGCGGGCTCCCCGGTACTTGAGGTTGAAGTAGTCCTGGATGCTGTCTGGGTCCTCGTCGGAGACCGATCCGTCGGGCAGCGTGAGCTCGTCGCGCACGCGTCGGTGCCAGAACTCCGCCAGCGCCTCCGTGAGCTGCACCGACAGCCCGTGTACCTCGAGGTAGTCCCGGTAGTTGTCCCCGGCGAACAGCTCGTTGGCGAAGTCCGCGATCGGCGAGCCCATCGTCACCAGCTGGAACGGCAGGACGTCCACGGTCCCCTCCGCCTCGCAGCGCTCGCGGGAGGCCACGAAGTCGGGGATCGCCAGGAAGCGGGAGCGCTGCTGGCGCGGGAAGGCGATCTTGTGCAGCACCTCGGCGTCGGGGCGGGGCTCGGCCAGCACCCAGATCTCGTCGCCGACCGAGTACGCCGGGAAGTAGCCGTAGACCACGGCCGAGTGCGACAGGATGCCCTCGGTGGTGAGGCGGTCGATCCAGGCACGCATGCGCGGCCTTCCCTCGGTCTCCACCAGCTCGTCGTAGTCCGGCCCCTCCCCGCTGCGGGTGCCGCGCAGGCCCCACTGCCCGAAGTACAGCGCGCGCTCGTCCAAGTGCCCGAGGTAGTCGGCCACCGGGATGCCCTTGGCGATGCGGGTGCCCCAGAACGGCGGGGTCGCGATCGGCTGGTCCGCGGCGACGTCAGAGCGCTCGGGGATGACCACGGGCTCGGCCTCGGCCGCGCGCTTGGCCGCGATCCGCTCACTGCGGGCACGGCGCTCGCGCCGCTCGGCCGCCTTGGCCGCGGCCTCCGAGGACTGTGCCATCGGCACGCCGGTCCGCTTGGCCGTCATCACCTCGTCCATCAGCCTCAGGCCCTCGAACGCGTCACGCGCGTAGAACACGTCGCCCTGGTACATCCCGGCGAGGTCGACCTCGACATAGGAGCGGGTCAGGGCCGCGCCGCCGAGCAGCACGGGGAACTCACCGGCGATGCCCTCGGAGTTGAGCTCGGCGAGGTTGTCCTTCATCACCACGGTGGACTTCACCAGCAGGCCGGACATGCCGATCACGTCGGCCTTGTGCTCGCGGGCGGCGGAGATGATCTCCGAGATCGGCTGCTTGATGCCGATATTGACCACGTCGTAGCCGTTGTTGGACAAGATGATGTCCACGAGGTTCTTGCCGATGTCGTGCACGTCGCCCTTGACCGTGGCCAGGACGATCCGTCCCTTGCCGTCCTCGTCGCTCGCCTCCATGTGGGGCTCGAGGTGGGCGACCGCCGCCTTCATCGTCTCGGCGGACTGCAGGACGAACGGCAGCTGCATCTGACCGGAGCCGAACAGCTCACCGACCGTCTTCATCCCGCCGAGCAGGTGCTCGTTGATGATCTCCAACGGGGGGATCTCCGCCATCGCGGCGTCGAGATCCTCCTCGAGTCCCTTGCGCTCGCCGTCGACGATCCGCGCGGCCAGGCGCTCCATGAGCGGCATCGCCGCGAGCTCGGCGGCGCGGGCGTCCTTGGCTCCGGCCGCGGAGACGCCCTCGAAGAGCTCCATGAACACCTGCAGCGGGTCGTAGCCCTCCCGGCGACGGTCGTACACCAGGTCCAGGGCCACCTCCCGCTGGCGGTCGTCGATCTTGCTCATGGGCAAGATTTTGGAGCTGTGCGCGATGGCCGAATCGAGACCGGCCTGGACGCACTCGTGCAGGAACACCGAGTTGAGCACCTGGCGGGCGGCCGGGTTGAGGCCGAACGAGATGTTCGACAGACCCAGCGTGGTGTGGATCCGCGGGTGGGCCCCGGTGAGCCGACGGATCGCCTCGATGGTCTCGATGCCGTCGCGGCGGACCTCCTCCTGCCCGGTCGAGATGGGGAAGGTCAGACAGTCGATGATGATGTCCTCCTCCGCCATCCCCCAGTTCCCGGTGAGGTCGGCGATGAGCCGCTCGGCGATCTCGACCTTCCGGTCGGCGGTGCGGGCCTGGCCCTCCTCGTCGATCGTCAGGCCGACGACGGCCGCGCCGTGCCGGGAGACCAGCCGCATGATCCGCTGGAACCGCGAGTCCGGTCCCGCGCCGTCCTCGTAGTTGACCGAGTTGACCGCGCAGCGACCGCCCAGCTTCTCCAGGCCCGCCCTGATGACCTCGGGCTCGGTCGAGTCGAGCATGATCGGCAGCGTCGAGGAGGTGGCCATCCGGCCGGCCAGCTCGGCCATGTCCCCCGAGCCGTCGCGGCCGACGTAGTCGACGCAGAGGTCGACCATCTGGGCGCCGTCACGCATCTGCTCCTTGGCGATGTCCATGCAGGTGTCCCAGTCGGAGGCCAGCATCGCCTCGCGGAACCGCTTGGAACCGTTGGCGTTGGTGCGCTCACCGATCATGATGATGCCGGCGTCCGCGCGCAGCGGCGTGGAGCTGTACAGCGAGGCGACCGCGTTGACGGGCTCCACCGTGCGCTCGGCCTTGGTCCGCGCGCTCACCTGCTCCTTGAGCCGGGTGATGTGCTCGGGCGTGGTGCCGCAGCACCCGCCGACCATCGACAGCCCGAACTCGGAGACGAAGTCGGCCACCTGGGGCGCGAACTCCTCGGCGCCCAGCGGGTAGACGGCGCCGTGCTCCCCCAGCTCCGGCAGGCCGGCGTTGGGCATGACCGACACCGGGATCTCGGCGTGCCGCGACAGGTAGCGCAGGTGCTCGACCATCTCGGCCGGCCCCGTGGCGCAGTTCAGGCCGATCATGTCGATGCCCAGCGGCTGCAGCGCGGTGAGTGCCGCGCCGATGTCCGAACCGAGCAGCATCGTGCCCGTCGTCTCGATGGTGACGTGCGAGATGATCGGCAACCGCCGTCCCGCGGCCGCCATGCCGTCCTGGCACCCGAGGACCGCGGCCTTGACCTGCAGCAGATCCTGGCTCGTCTCGATCAGGTACGCGTCCGCTCCCCCGCGGGCCAGCCCCTCGGCGGCCTTGGAATACGCGTCACGGATGTCCTCGAAGGTGGTCTGCCCCAGCGAGGGCAGTTTGGTCCCGGGCCCGAGCGAACCCAGCACCATCCGCGGGGTCCCGTCCTCGGACGGGCCCATCTCGTCGGCGACCCTGCGCGCGATCGCCGCACCCTTCTCGGCGAGCTCGCCGATCCGGTCGACGATGTCGTAGTCACCCAGGTTGGACAGGTTGCACCCGAAGGTGTTGGTCTCGACCAGGTCGGCTCCGGCCTCGAAGAACGCACGGTGGATCCCCTCCACCACGTCCGGCCGGGTCGCGTTGAGGATCTCGTTACAGCCCTCGAGACCCAGGAAGTCCTCATCCACGTCGAGGTCGACAGCCTGAAGCATCGTGCCCATCGCCCCGTCACCGATCAGTACTCGCCGACGGGCGGCGTCCAACAAGGGCGAATCGAAATCGACAGACATGGGCCCCAGTGTATGGGTGCCTCCGGATCGGAGGTACGTAGGCTGTACTAATGACTGTCGAATGGAGTCCCGACGGGCATCTCGATCTCGAGAACCCGGTGATGATCGTGGCCTTCGAGGGCTGGAACGACGCGGCGGACGTGGCGACCGGCACCATCGAACACCTCGCGCTCAACTGGGAGGCACGCCAGATCGCCGAAGTCGGTGGTGACGAGTTCTTCGACTACCTCGAGCAGCGGCCCGTCGTCCGGTTCGCCGGCGGGGTCTCGCGCTCGGTGGAGTGGCCGCGCATCGTGGTCTCGGCGTGCCGGCCGGACGGCGTCGCCAACGACGTCCTGCTCGTGCGCGGGCCCGAGCCGGCCCTGAAGTGGCGGCGGTTCGCCTCGGAGTTCGTCGACCTCGTGGACACCCTGGGCGTCTCCCAGGTCGTGCTGCTGGGGGCCTACCTCGCCGACGTGCCGCACACCCGCCCGGTGCCGCTCACCGGTGCGGCGTTCAGCCGTCAGCGGATGACGACCATGGGCGTGGCCCCCTCGGACTACGAGGGACCGACCGGGATGTCGGGCGTGCTGCAGCAGCTGCTCACCGAGGCCGGCGTGCCCACCCTGAGCCTGTTCGCGGGCGTGCCCCACTACGTGGCCTCCCCGCCCAACCCGCGCGGGACCGAGGCGATGTTGTCGTGGCTCGCCGAGAACCTCGGGATGGCCGTGCCGATGGACGCGCTCCACGTCCAGGCCCGGACGTGGGCCGAGCGCGTCGACGCCGCGGCGAGCGAGGACGAGGACCTGCGCGACTACATCCGGTCCCTGGAGGACCGGCTGGACGAGGAGTCGGGGGTCACGCCGGGCGTGGACCCTGAGCCCGACCGCGGCCGCGCATCCGGAGGGGAGGCGATGCCACTGGTCGACGGCGAGGCGATCGCCGCCGAGTTCGAGCGCTTCCTGCGGGGTGACCGGGACGAGCCCGACGCCGGCTGACCGGCGTCAGGCGGGGATCGTCGGGATCCCCATCAGGGCGTCCAGTGCGGTCGCGAGGCCGGCCCCGGCGGACGGATCGGAGTCGTCTCCGTCCAGCGTGGCGGACGCCCACGCGTCGACCACCGCGAGCGCTCCGGGCGTGTCGAGGTCGTCCGCGAGGCGCTCACGCAGCTCCGCGATCACGGGTGCCGCGTCCGCGCCGACTCCGCGGGCGATGGCCCGGCACCACAGGTCGTACCGGGTGCGGGCCCGCTCGAGGAGGTCGTCGGACCACGAGCGGTCGACACGGTAGTGCCCGGCGAACAGCCCGAGCCGGATGAGGGCGGGATCCACGCCCCGGTCGCGCAGCGCCTGCACGCGCACGAGGTTGCCGAGCGACTTGCTCATCTTGACGCCGTCGAGGCCGATCATCGCGGCGTGCACGTAGAACCGGGCGAACGGTCGCCGGCCCGCCGCGGCCTCCGCGTGCGCGGCGGAGAACTCGTGGTGCGGGAACGCCAGGTCGCTGCCGCCGCCCTGGATGTCGAACTCCATCCCGAGCCGGTTGCGGGCGATCGCCGAACACTCGATGTGCCACCCCGGTCGGCCCGCTCCCCAGGGGGACGGCCACGACGGCTCGCCGGGCCGTTCGACCCGCCACAGTAGGGCATCCAGCGGGTGTTCCTTGCCGGGCCGGTCCGGGTCGCCACCGCGCTCGGCGAACGCGACCGCCATCTCGTCGTCGTCGTACCCCGACTCGTATCCGAAGTCGGCGGTGGCTCTATGCCGGTAGTACACGTCGGAGTAGCCGTCGACGTCCGGGTCGATCCGGTAGGCGTGGCCGCGGTCGAGCAGCTCGCCGACCATCTCCACCACCTCGTCGATCGTCTCGGTGGCCGCGACGAAGTCGCGCGGCGGTAGCACCCGCAGCGCCTCCATGTCCTCGCGGAACAGGTCGGTCTCCCGGTCTCCCAGCTCTCGCCAGTCGACCCCGTCACGCTCCGCGCGCTCGAACAGCGGGTCGTCGACGTCCGTGGTGTTCTGGACGTAGTGGACCTCGTGACCGGCGTCCAGCAGCTGTCGGTAGACGAGGTCGAACGTCAGGTAGGTCGCCGCGTGACCCAGGTGGGTGGTGTCGTAGGGGGTGATCCCGCAGACGTACATGCCCGCGACCGGGCCGGGCGCCACCTCGCGGACCTCACCCCCGGCCGTGTCGAACAACTTCAGGGGGACGCCGTCGCCGGGGACCGAGGGGACGACAGGCGAAGACCACGAGTGCATGGGGCCGAGTCTAGAGACCGCCCGGTCAGAAGAGCGGCCAGGGTAACGGGTAGCCCGGCCCCGGGACGGGGAACGTCCGACTCGCCAGCAAGGTGTCGACACGCTCGCACAGCGCCGCGATCTCGGCGTCGGACAGCAGGTCGGAGAGGGTGCGCAGCAGCTCCCCACCCGCCTCCAGGCCGCGACGGACGAGCTCGAGGCCCTCGACCTCGTCACCGTCCAGGGGCTGGCCCGCCCACCCCCACAGGACGGTGCGCAGTTTGGGATCGGTGTGGAACGACAGACCGTGATCGATCGCCCACACCACCCCCGCGGCGTCGACCAGGACGTGCCCGCCCTTGCGGTCGGCGTTGTTGACCACGTGGTCGAACACCGCGATCCGGCGCAGCCGGCCGTCGGTGACGTGGGCGACCACCACGTCCTCACCGCGGGAGCCCTCGCCGCGCAGCACCACGGCACGGCCGTGCGGCACCGCGTCGGCCGGGTGGACGTCGACCGGGTCGTGACCGGGTGTGTGCTCCCGGTCGGCCTCCTCGATCCACCGCTGCGCCATGCCCGGCCCGCCCGGGCCGTGGGCCGCGACCGTCTCCGGCACCAGGCCCCAGCCCGACGCCTCGGACACGGCGTAGGCGGCGATCTCGCGCGCCGCGAGACTGCCGTCGGGGAAGTCCATCAGCGGGCGCTCCCCGGCCGACGGCTTGTACACCCAGCTGTCGCCCCGTTCGTCGACGCAGTGGTAGACCGCGTTGCTGCCGGACGGGATCCGGGACAGGACGGTGAGCTCGGGGCTCGCCGGACGGTCGGTCACGGGTCGATGAGGTCGGTGAGCGCCTCCCCCGACCGCGGCAGGTACCCGTTGAGACGGACACACAGGTGACCCGTGGTGTCGATCGGCTCACCGCACAGGGGGCACGGCGCCCGGCCCGCGGAGACCACGCGCTCGCTGCGCAGGACGAACTGGCGGGCTCGCTGGGGGGTGAGGAACACCCGCAGCGCGTCCGGGGCGTCCTCGGCATCCGACAGCACCACCGACTCATCGGTGGCCGACGGGTCCATCGCCAGCAGCTCCACGACGATCTGATTGCGCTCGCCGTCCCAGCCGAGGCCCATGGTGCCGACCTGGAACTCCGCGTCGACCGGCATCTCGAGCGGATCGAGGTCGTCGACGACCCCTCCGGCCGGGGGCACGGGGATGTCGGACTTGGCCGCGATCTCGTCGAGCAGGTCGCCCATCCGCTCGGACAGGATCTGTGCCTGCTGCTTCTCGCAGCGGACGGAGATCGTCCGGCCCGCCTCGGTGGCCTGGACGAAGAAGACGCGCTCGCCCGGCTGGCCGACCGTGCCCACCACGAACCGGGCCGGATCGCGGAACTCGTGCACTGCCCTGCTCATGCCGGTCGTCTCCTCGGGTGCTCGATGGTGGTGCGGATCATCAGGGTACGTTCCCGCCGGGCACCGCGTCCGAGCTGGCGTGGCCGGGCGTGGGCTCACCGACCTGGCCGGCCGGCTCCCCCCGCAGGCTGGCGAGGTCGCCGCCGGTGTCGTTGACCCGGAGGACGAACGGCCGGTGAGGGGTGTAGCGCACGACCGACATCGAGGCGGGCTCGACGACGATCCGCTGGAACTGGTCGAGGTGCATGCCGTACGCGTCGGCGAGCACGGCCTTGATGACGTCACCGTGGCTGCACGCGACCCACAGCACGTCCCGGCCGGCCCGTTCGGCGAGCCGTCGATCGTGCTTGCGGATGGCCGTGACCGACCTGCCGGCCATCCCGGCGAGCGACTCCCCCTCCGGGAAGACCGCGGACGACGGGTGCTGCTGCACCACGGACCACATGTGCTCGGAGGCCAGGTCCTTGAGGGGGCGGCCGGTCCAGGTGCCGTAGTCCACCTCCACGAGGTCCTCCTCGACCTCCGGTTCCACTCCGAACTGTGCAGCGAGCGGCTCGACGGTCTGCCGGCACCGCATCAGAGGGGAGCGGACGACGGCCTCGACCGGCAGGCCCTCCAGCCGCCGGCAGAGGTCCCGCGCCTGGGCGTGACCGGTGTCGTCGAGCCCGACACCCGGGGTGCGGCCGGCCAGGGTGAGGGCTGTGTTGGCGGTGGAGCGGCCGTGCCGGAGCAGGATGACGGTCATACCGGCAGGTTACCGACGGGCCGGCCGGAGCGGTCAGGTCGCGGGGATGGTCCCGGTGCCGAGCAGGATCATCACCAGGGCTCCCAGGAGGATCCGGTAGCCGGCGAACCAGCCCAGCGAATGGTTCTGGACGAACTTCAGGAACCAGGCGATCGCGGCGTAGCCGATGACGAACGCGACGGCCGTGCCGACGAGGAGCTGCCACCCGGTCGCGGCCTGGCCGGCGCCGGGGTCGAACGCGTCGGGCAGGCTGAAGAGCCCGGAGGCGAGCACGGCGGGGATCGCGAGGAGGAATGAGAACCGGGCCGCGGCCTCGCGCGACATGTTGAGGAAGAGACCGGCCGAGATGGTGCCCCCCGAGCGGCTGACGCCGGGGATGAGGGCCAGACACTGGGCCAGGCCCATGACGATCGCGTCCTTCATCGACAGTCCCTCGAGCGACTTCGCGTCGACCGGTCGGTCCTGCCTGCCGAACCTCTCGGCGGCCAGGAACACGAACGAGAACACGATGAGCACGATCGCGGTGATCCACAGGTTGCGGGCGGCGTCCCGGATGAAGTCCTTGCCGACGAACCCGATGATCGCGATCGGGATCGACCCCACGATGACGAACCACCCGAGCCGGTAGTCCGGGTCGTCCCGTCGGGCGGAGTCGATCACGCCACGGAACCACGCCACCAGGATGCGGACGATGTCCTTGAAGAAGAAGACCAGGACGGCCAGTTCGGTGCCGAGCTGGACGACGGCGGTGAACGAGGCGCCGGCGTCCTCGCCGAAGAACCACGTCGAGAAGATCCTCAGGTGTCCGGACGAGGACACGGGCAGGAATTCGGTGAGTCCCTGGAGAACGGACAGGACGACGACCTGGAGCCAGGACATCCCCTCCGCGCCCTGGGCGAGGACCGATGTGTTCACGTGTGCGGTTTCCTCTCGGCTGCCGGCGGCTCGGACGCGGTCGCGTCACGGCACGCCGCGAGAGTAGTCGCCCGGACCTGGCCGGGGACCCCGGACCCGCGTGGTGGACAATGGCGGGCAGTCGAAAGGAACACCGTGCACCGACGTGTCCTCCGCCGTTCCGGCGTGCCCGCCGCCCTCATCGCTCTCGCGATCGGCCTGACCGCCTGCTCCTCGCCCACGAGCGAGCTCGAGGAGCAGGACCTCGTCGCGCAGGGTAATGCGGCCCCCGCCGAATCCCCGCAGGTCTCCGACCCGACGGGGGGCGAGACCATCCCGGTGCCCGGGTCGGTCCGCGCCCTGGTCGCCACGGGCGACCGTGTGGCCGCGCAGGTCGAGAACCCGCCGTCGCTCGAGCTGGGCCGGGTCGACGGCACCAGCTGGAGCGCGGAGGACTCCGTGCCCCTGCCGGCCGGGGCCGGGACCGCCTCCGCCGCGCACGACGGGACCGTGCTGGTCCCCCACGGCGACGGGGTCGTGCTGGTCTCCCCCGACGGCGGGGTGCGTGAACTGGCCGGCCTCGGGCCCGTCTCGGCCGCCGCCCTCACCCTCGACGGGCGCCTGTTGACGGGAACCCCCGACGGCGAGATCGTCGTGCGCGACGCCGACGGCGCGGAGCAGCACCGCATCGACGGGTTGACGTCGGTCGACGAGATCAGCGTCTCCGGCGACGGGTCCGTCACCGCCCTGAGCCGACCGGACACCGTGATCGCCAGCATCGACCTCGAGGCGGACCACGCCGGGCCGCTCCTGCGCGCGGGCAAGGGCGCGGGGCTCCTCGACGAGCTGGGGGAAGGCTCCGTGATCGCCAGTGACACCGTCGGCGGCACGCTGCTCGTCTACTCCACCTCGCCCGTCCGGCTGCATCAGCAGTTCCCCGTCGCCCCGGCCCCGTGGGCGGTGGCCGAGGACCCGACCCGGCAGGTCGTGTGGGTCGCCTCCACGGGAACGAACACCATCCAGGCGTACGATCTCGGCGACGGCGTGGGGATCTTGCGGGCGGACATCCCGACGGTCCGCCAGCCGGATTCCCTGGCGGTCACGGAGTCCGGCACCGTGGTGGTCGGGTCCGCCGACGGCGCAGGGCTGCACCTCCTCCGTCCGACCCTCACCGAGCCGGCGAGCTGATCGCACCGACGACCCACGTCCCATCGAGGAGGACCGTGTACGCACTGCTCAAGAAGGTGCTGTTCCGCTTTCCCGCGGAGCGGATCCACCACCTGGTGTTCGGCCTGCTCAAGCTGCTGACCCTGGTGCCGCCCCTGGGCGCCGTCGTGCGGCGGGTCCTGGGCGTGCGCGACCCCGTGCTCGCCCAGGAGGTCCTCGGTCGCACCTTCCCCGGCCCGCTGGGCCTCGCGGCCGGGTTCGACAAGAACGCCGCCGCCGTCGACTCGTGGGGCGCCATCGGATTCGGTTTCAGCGAGGTCGGCACGGTGACCGCGTCGCCCCAGCCGGGCAACCCGGCCCCGCGTCTGTTCCGGCTCGTCGAGGACCGCGCGATCCTCAACCGGATGGGCTTCAACAACCACGGCGCCGGCAACGCGGCCAACAACCTCCGCCGGCGCCGCAGCAGCGATCCCGTGGGGATCAACATAGGTAAGACCAAGGTGGTGCCGGCGGAGGACGCGGTCCGCGACTACGTGGCTTCGGCGACGATGCTCACCGGCCTGGCCGACTACCTCGTCGTCAACGTCAGTTCCCCCAACACCCCCGGCCTGCGTGACCTGCAGGCCGTCGAGTCGCTGCGCCCGATCCTCGCCGCGGTCCGGGACGTGGCGACGATCCCCGTGCTCGTCAAGATCGCGCCCGACCTGGACGACGCCGACATCGACGCGGTCACCGACCTGGTGCTCGACCTGGGGCTGGCCGGCATCGTCGCCACCAACACCACCATCTCGCGGGACGGCCTGCGTACCCCCGCCGCGCACGTCGAGGCCCTGGGGGCGGGCGGCATCTCCGGCGCGCCGGTGGCCGCGCGCTCGCGCGAGGTGCTCGCCCGGATCCAC
>NZ_JAALDU010000500.1 GCF_014145015.1 Dietzia sp. E1
CAACACCGCCCCCGGAAACCCCAGGAGGACACCATGAGTGATTCACCCACCAGTCTCGCCGCCCTCGGGCTGGCGCTGTCCGAGGTCGCATCCCTGCTCGCCGACGCTGAAGTGCTGCACGCCCTGACCTCCCACCTGACTGCACGTGAGGTGCTGGTTTTTGCCCGACTGTTCAAGGCTGCCGGGAAGGACGACGCCCACCGCTGCGTGGTTGAGGGCATCATCCATGGCGACGAGGAGGTGCGAGCGGTGGCGACCCCGGAGGTCACCGGCCCCGGTTCGGTTCGCATCGAGTACTTCAACCACTTTGCCGACAGCAGCATCGAGGACGGCCCCTTCCATGTCCGCGAGTTCTCGACCGGAGGGCTGCGCAACGCTCTGCGTGAGCTCGGCCTCGAAGTGGACACCGACACGATCGAATGGGCGGCGATCGCACTGCCCGGGCGCATCGTCCTCGACAGCGCACGACGCGACTAGAGCGACACGCAAAATCAACTAGTGGCGCGTGCACCGCACGCGCCACTAGTTGCACTAGGGTCACTAGAGGGAGGAAGCATGAAAATCGTTGCAGTAGCGAACCAGAAGGGCGGAGTCGGAAAGACCTCCGTCGCGCAGTCTTTGTTGCACGCCGCCGCTGCCCGCGGAAAGAAGGCGCTGGGTATCGACCTGGATTCCCAGGGCAACCTGACCCAGCAGCTCACCGCCCGCAACGCGGACGAGTGGTTCGACGTCACCATCGCCGACGTCATGGATCCGTCGACGAACGTGCGCGTCGACGAGGCGGTCGTTCCGACCCGACGAGATGGCATCGACCTCGTGCCCTCGGGCTTGGACGACTACGTCGCAGTAGAGATGACGCTGACCGGGGCGATGATGCGCGAACTGACGCTGCACAAGGCCCTCAGTCAGCTCCCGGACGACGCCTACGACCTCGTCGTGATCGACTGCCCCGCAGCGCTCGGCCTGACCTTGACCAATGCGTTCGCGGCTGTGGACTCGGTCATCATCGTCACCGACCCGTCGTCGGCCGGATTCGTAGGCGTCGGGCGCATCGTCAACACGATCGACACCGCCAACGAGCAGCTCGGACGCGTGCTTGGCCGCGAAATCGACATCGCTGGCATCGTCATCAACGGGCACCGAACCAACGTCAAGACCGAAGAGGCCTTCGTGTCTGAGATCGAGGAGTATGCCCGCGACGCGGAGATTCCAGTCCTTGGCCGCCCGCTTCCCAGACTCACCTTCATCCAACGAGCGAACGCTGCCGGGTACGGATTCGACGAGCTCACCGAAATTCGCGCGGTCGAGGTCGCCCGGTTCTTTGACGACATGCTCACGACCATCACGGGAAAGGACTGATCGACCATGGCGGACAAGTTGCCGGAGGGCCCAAAGCCCCCGAACCGCAGGAAGCGATCGGTGTTCAGTGACCTGAGCTCCGTTCCGCATGAGGCTCCAGCGCCGGTCGCCGAGGTCGCCCCGGTCGAGGCCGCCAGCCCACAGAAGAGGGGGGCCGGCAAGAAGAAGGGCTGGGACCGCACCGGCCAGGTGTCGGTGGTCCTGGGAAAGGAGCGTCACGAGAGGCTCAAGGACGTGTGGGCTTCCAATGCTCGTGACTACGACGCCATCGCCGATCTCATTCGTGAGGCGATCGACGAAAAGCTCGACAGGTTGGAGAGGTAGAACTTGTGGCGCACGTGCCACATGCGCCACCATTCGAACAAGTGCCCCTTGTGCCACAAGGGGCACTTTCTTTTGGCGACAAAAAGTAGGCCTAGAACTAGGCCTACCCGTGGCGTATAACCGAGACCATGCCAACTCGAGTCCTTGCGACCAATGAGATGAAGTCCAATCTCGCCGCGCACATCCGCCACGTGGCTGCTGATCCACGGCGCCGCGTGTTCGTCGGTGCGCATCGCAGGGCGGAGGCAGTTCTGGTGTCCACCTACTCGGAGGTGCCGGAACCGGAGCTGCACATGATGGCAGCGCTTTCCGGGCGAGCGCTCGGGTTCGAGCTGGCGTCGGCGAGGAGCGCTGGGCTAGCTCGGCCTGACGTGGGGGAGTACCGCCGACTGCTGGCGGTCCTGGCATCGCGGGGTCGACGACCGGACTGCGTGGGTCTCATCGCGGCTGCCGTCGGAGCTGTCGCCGCGCAATCAGGTCTATCAGTCGCCTCGGCCGTGCGCGAGGTGGGCGAGCTCATCGGCGACGCACTTGAGCCGGATCTGGACTGGGCAGATCTAGCCCTCGACGTTGAAGACAGCCTGGGGGGAACTGGCGGAATCGGGCAGGGAGGCAGAGTTCATGGATGAGAAGGAATCATCACGGTGCACGTCCCACAACAGGCATTTCCGGGGTCGTAGGGTGAAGCGAAACCGCAGCCGATCGTGGAGGCACCGTTGTCAGAACAGCCGGACCTATTCAGCTTTGGCGACGATGCCCCCGAAGGAGACAACCATGTCAGAGATGACGCGCAGAGCCGTTCAGGCGGCATGGGAGGAGCTCGGACGGGACCGGGAGTACCCGACTCCAGAAGCGCTGGAGGCCGCGATTCAGGCGGAGGCCGAGAGGCTGGCGGAGATGATCGGAGACGAGACCGAACGGCTCAGGAGCATGGGGATCGCTCAGTTCCGGGCGGACAATCAGGGGAACTTTCCGCCCTACATAGAGACCGTGCAGATCGGCAACCGGGCACGAGCGCAGGCCGAGGAAACGATTCTGTGGCAGGAACTGGGGGAAGAGGTGGAACTGGCAGCCGAAGAGGAGGACCAGGAGACCTTCGAGGACCAGAGCTGGCGGACCAGCCCGGATCGGTGGCGGACGCACACCGACGTGGTGGGCGACCCGAGTCCCGAGATCGACGTGCAGACGGAGGACGTCTGGCCGGAGCAGACGATCCGCTTCCGAGTGATGGCGGCCTATTTGATGCAGACACGCTACGAGGACGGGGAACCAATACCGGAGACGCCGAACGATCCACTCAGAGCACTGTTTACGGACCTCGTCGAACGGGAGCTGGAGCGACGCGAAAGCGTCCTGTCCGAAGCAAGAGGACTGAGCCAGAACAACTCGACCTAGTCTTCGACGACACCGGAGCGGCGCCGGTCGACCCGGCAACGATCAACGTCCATTCTGAACCTCTGCCGGCGCCCGTGCGTCAATCGGAGGTGGCAGAAGAGCCGGCCAGCCTGGCATTAACCGGCGGCGGTGGGGGAGTGGTCGCCCCCGATGCCGACCAGCGGCCCGAACCCGTCGACTACGCGCCGCCCCGGGACGTCGTCGTCCCGTCCGGCAAGAAGGCCAGAGTCGAGGCGAACATCGCCGCCATTAGATTGCTCCAGACCCTCGACGCCGAGGATCGTTATGCGACCCCCGACGAACAGGCAATCATCGCGCAGTGGTCCGGCTGGGGCGCCGTGCCCGAAGTCTTCGATCCGCGTCGAGCCGATTTCGCCGACGAGCGTGCGGAACTCGAGTCGCTACTCAGCTCAGCCGAGTGGAACCGGGCGCGGCACACCATTCTCAACGCCCACTACACAGACCCGACTGTTGTCGCCGAAACGTGGAGTCTCCTACGACGAGCCGGATTCCAGGGCGGGCTCGTCCTCGAACCCGGCAGCGGCAGTGGAACCTTCATCGGTCACGCCCCGGCCGATGCACAGATGGTGGGCGTGGAGCTCGACACCCTCTCCGCTCGAGTCGCGGCGGCGCTATATCCCAGTGCCCAGGTGCGCAATGAATCGTTCGCCGACACCGCGGTACCCGACAATTCTTTCGTTGCCGCAATCGGAAACGTCCCATTCGGCGACATCAAGCTGTGGGACGACGCCCACAACAGGGGCCAGCACTCCATCCACAACCACTTCATCATCAAATCGCTGGACCTCACCGCCCCCGGCGGTTACGTCGCTCTGCTCACCAGTCGGTACACCGCCGACGCAGCGAGAGCCGACGCTCGCACCGCTATGGCCGATCGAGCTGACCTGATCGGCGCGGTTCGCCTTCCAACCGGCGCCTTCCGCCGGGTCGCAGGCACGGAAGTCGTCACCGATCTGCTGGTGTTCCGCGTCCGCGAACATGGGCAGGAACCTACTGAAACGACCCGCCAGTTCGTTCGCACCAATGACGTCACCGTGCGGACCGATCTCGCCGACGGGGACGCCCCACCGGCCCGACTCACCGTCAATCAGTACTTCCTCGACAACCCCCATCACATCCTCGGCACACTGACCGCTGGCCACGGCATGTATGGGCAGGACGAACTACGCGTCCTGGCCCGCAATGACGCTCCGCTCGACAGGCAGATCGCTGACGTCCTCGGCCCCGTGATCGACGCGGCAGTTCTTGACGGCCGCGGCTTGCTCGCCAACCGGGATCTCGTCGTCTACGACTCCTCCCTGGCCACCGATCGGGGCCTCGTCGTTCCCGTCGAGAAGCACGGCGAAGTCGCTAGCGACACACTGCGCTACAACAGCGATCACAACCTGATCGAGCGCTTCGACGGAACCGAGTGGGTCGACAGCAAGTGCCCCAAGAGCAGGCTCGCCGAGTGGCGTTCCATCCTCGAGCTGCGTGACACCGCGCTTTCCCTCGTACAGATCCAGCGAGACGGGGGAGACCCTGCCGATAAGGCCGCCCTGCGCGCCGCACTCAACGAGCACTACGACGCCTATGTGACCAAGTACGGGTTCCTCAACCGGTTCAGCTGGAAGCAGCCACCGGAAGTCACACAAGACGAGCACGACACCCGCCTCGAGGCCGCTCTAACCACCTGGCTCGACACCGAGGGGCCCAACTACGGCGCCGAGAACATGCAGGACATCCCAGACGGTGTCCGATCACGCCTGGACGAAGAAGCCTGGCAGCCCAAATCGGCGGCAACGAAGAGACAACCTCACCTGGCCGGCGCACTACGCGCCGACCCTCATCTCCAGACTGTCCTAGCCCTCGAGCACTTCGACGAGGAACGGATGGTCGGCCGCAAAGCGGCCATGTTCACCGCCGACATCCTCGAGCCGGCAACCCCCATCATCGCCGCAGAGACAATCCAGGATGCGCTGGCGGTGAGCATGGACGAAAGCGCCAGCGTCGACGTCGCGCGGATCGCTCAGCTCATGGACGTCGACGCTGGCACCGTCGAGCAACAGCTTCAGGCCGAGGCGCTGGCGTTCCGCTCCACTGAAGACCCCGGAACGTGGATCCCGCGCAGCCGCTACCTGGCCGGCAACGTGCGCGTAAAGCTCGCCGAGGCGAACGCCGCCGCAGCAACCGATGACCGATACCGCTCGAACGTGGCCGCCCTGCGCGAGGCCATCCCCGCCCGCATCGAGGACGGGATCCGCGCCCGGCTGGGAGTGACCTGGGTCAGCCCCGACGACTATGAACAGTTCATCGCGGACACCTTCCGCATCGACAAGGACTCCGTGACGGTCAGCTACGTCAACAACGAGTGGGTCATCGAAGGCAGCTCCTGGTACGACGGCTACCAGACCGACGCCCTCGCCTACGGTCTCGTGCCCCAGAAGGGCCGCTACTCTCGGTCCTACAACTTCGTGGGTACCGACCGCGAGCAAACCCTGGCCAATCAGGGCGTCTCCCTCGGCCGCGACCGCTCGGGTAGCTTCGACCACTGGCAGGTTCTCGACTGCCTGATGAACTCTCGGCCCATCACGGTCAACCGCTCCAAGGAGTACAAGGAAGCCGTCCCCGGCGGAGACATCCACGCCGGCGCCACACGAGCGGCCAAGCAACGGGCCGAACGCCTCCAGGAGGCATTCGCCGACTGGGCGCTCAATGGCGATCCCGAGCGACGCGAACGCCTCCTCACCGAGTACAACTGGCGGTTCAACGCCACCGTCGCCCCCAGCTACGACGGCTCACACCGAACCTTCCCCGGGCTGGGAAAGACCTTCAATCCCTACCCCTACCAGCGGAACGCCGTCGAGCGCATCGTCAACGAACCGACCGTGTTGCTCAACCACGTCGTCGGTGCTGGCAAGACCGGCACCATGCTGATGGGAGCGATGGAGCTGCGGCGTCTAGGACTAGTCCGCCAGCCGTGGATCGTGGTGCCCAACCACATCGTGGACCAGGTCGCCCGTGAGGCCGCTCAGTGGTATCCGGCCGCCAACGTCTTGTCCGGTGCCGGCCGCACCACCGCAGAGGGCCGACAAAAGCTCGTCGCCCAGTCCGCAGCGCAGGACTGGGACATCGTGATCGTCCCGCTTTCGGCGTTCACCCGCATGAAGACCTCGGCTCAAACCCGCGCTAGCTTCATCAGCAACCAGATCGACGCCATGCGCTCGGCGCTCCTCGAGGCCAAGGACGGCAACCAGAGCGCGGCGACGATGAAGCAGATCGAGAACGCGATGGCCAAGGCGCAGATCAATCTCGACAAAGCGATGGACGCCACCCGCAAAGACGAAGGCCTAACCTTCGAGCAATCGGGCTGCGACTACTTGTTCATCGACGAAGCCCACCTCTACAAGAACCTTGCCCGCACCTCCGGCGTGCAGGAACTGAGCCACCCGGGGTCCGATCAGGCGATGGACCTCAAGCTCAAGCTCGACTACCTGCGCGATCGCAAACGGCAAGAAGCCTCAGCGGCAGGCGTTCCCGACGATGCGTACGTCGAGCGGGTCGCCTGTTTCGCGACCGGAACTCCGGTCGCGAACTCCCTCGCCGAGCTCTTCGTCATGCAGACCTACCTCCGCCCTGACCTGCTTGAGCACGCAGGAGTCGACAGCATTGACGCGTGGGGCCAGAACTTCACCGACACCACAGAGACTGTTGAACTCAACGCGTCGGGCACGAAGCTGCGCTCGGTCACCCGAGTCGGCCAGTTCGCCAATGTCGGGGACCTGGTCGGCATGGTCAGCCAGTTCACCGACGCCGTCACCCGCGATCAGGTGCCGGTGAATCTGCCCGCAAAGCGCTCCGGAAGCAACATCGTCGTGGACTTCGAGCCCAGCCAGGAGGTCAAGGACTTCATCCAGGATCTTGGCCACCGCGCCGACACTCTCGACCCCCGCCGGATGGATCTCGACAACGCTCTCAAGATCGCCAACGACGGCCGCAACGTCTCCCTCGACCCGCGCAGCGCCCACCTGGCCCCGCCCACCGAGGGGGGCCGGGCACGCGAGGTCGCCACCCGCATCCTGGCCGAGTGGGAGGCGGCCCGAGACCGCGCCTACCTCGACGACTTCGGGGAGCCTTCCGACGTCCGCGGAGGCCTGCAGATCGTGTTCTGCGATCGGTCCGTGCCCAAAAATGATGGGCGCTGGAACATCTACGCCGCCATCAAGGCCGAGCTGGTCGCCGGCGGGATGCCTGCCGAGCAGATCGCCTTCGTGCACGATCATCCCAAGCCCGAAGACAAAGCCGCGCTCTACAAGGCCTGCCGCGCCGGCCGAATCAGCGTGCTCATGGGTTCCACGGAGAAAATGGGCACCGGCACCAACGTGCAGACACGAGCGGTCGCCCTTCACCACGTCGATGTGCCCTGGCGACCCGCCGACCTCGAACAGCGCGAGGGCCGCATCATTCGACAGGGCAACCAGAACCCAGAGGTAGCCGTCTACAACTATGTCGCCACCGCGACCTACGACACCGCGATGTGGCAGACGCTCAACCGCAAGGCCGCATTCCTCGAGCAGCTCTACGCCGCGGATCGCTCCATCCGCAGCATCGAGGACCTATCGGCCGACAACCTGGCCGAGTCGACCGCTCTGGTCAAAGCCATCGCCACCGGCGATGACCGATACCTGCGGCGCGTGGAACTCGAGCGAGACATAGAAGCACTCGACGCACGACGCGAGAGCCACCTGTCAGAGGTCAGATCCCGCCGCGAGGAGATCGCGGCGCTGACTCGCTCCATCCCTAACGAGGAAAAGCGACTCGAGCAGCTCGCCGCCGTCGCCCCGGAACTTAAGGCCTGGGCCGAGAAGGAGACGAAGGACTACACCATCGGCCGCACGTCGTTCAGCGTCCGAAAGGACGCCTCGGATCGTCTGCTGGAGGCGCTGCGTGAGGCGTACGTTCAACTGCGCGGAGCAGGCCCCAATGAATCCGCACACGTCGCCACGTTCGCAGGGGTGCCGCTACACGTCACCCGCGTGATGGAACACGACATGGTCATCCTTCGCTTCGGCGACCTCCCACTGACCGGCGTGAGCATCACTCAAGAGCAGCTCTGGCCACAACGGGACGACTCCCGATTCGGAGTCTGGGGCGCAGGCAGCACCGAGGCGCTGGACGTGGAGGCCGACGAAGCGAAGTCCAGCCGAGCTGCGATGGCCAACGGCGTGATGACTCGCATCGAGAACGCGATCGGCAGGGCGCCTGGCCAGGTCGACGCCGCTAGAACTGAGCTCGACACCGACCGAAAGCGGCTCGACGAACTGCACAACACCCCAGATGAGCCCTTCCCGGACGCCGCGAAACTCCAGCTGATGAAGACCGAGCTAGCCAGCATCAACGACGACCTCGCCGCATACGAGAACTCCGACGCCGCCCAGCTGGCCCAGACAGAACTGGACCAGCGACTCGCGGCCAAGGGCCGCAGCCCCGGCTGGTCACTGATGCTCAACCCGACTCCAGCCCTGGTGGAAGAACTCGGCTTCGACACCGCGGACGAGGTGCGCGAGATGATGCGACAGCGCGAGATCGAAGCCCTGGAAGCGTGGGCGTCACTGCCGGGCGCAACCCAGAACACCGCCCCGACTCGGGCCGTGGACTACGACGACCTGCGCGGAAAAATCATGGACCACGCCGACGCCATCGAACGGGCGGCCGAGGAAAGCGATCTGGCCCTGGACTCGGCGATGGATGACTATCGCCGCTTCGCCGAAGACCTGATCCGACAGGGCGGACCAGCCCGGGACATCGGCCGGCGGCTTATCGACGTAGGAGATCAGATCGGCGAAACGGGAAACCCCCGACCGCTCGACGACCTCACCCGCGACCTCAAATCACGCAGTGCCAGCGCCGAGCAGGCCCCCGTCGACAATGACTTCACGACCTCCTACCTCGAGCATCGCGCCCAAGCCCCGGATCTCGACCCGCTATCGGAATGGCAGAACCCAGGCTCGCCCAGCGGGCCGGAGCTCGGACACGATCCTGACGCCTAAGCCGCCCCGCCGGGTGGAGTAGCTGGCTGGTGGGGGTCCCTTTCCCTGCTCCCGCCAGTCTTGGT